>NZ_JAJEPW010000003.1:0-112500 GCF_020687045.1 Brotocaccenecus cirricatena | reverse complement strand
GACGCGGCTGCGCCCCCCGGAGATTATCGCGATTTACTTGATGCCGGCGGCGACCATGCAGTCCAGCACCAGGGTCAGCACCACGAACACGGCGGCCACCCACTTGGTGCAGCGGGCCAGCTTGGCGTCCATGCTCTTGGCCTTGGAGCGGCTCATATAGGAATCGGCGATGCCGCCGATGGCCCCGGACAAGCCCTGGCTCTTGCCGGACTGGAACAGGACGATGAGGATCAGGGCCAGCGCCACCAGCAGCTGGACCACGGTGATAACAATCAAGACAGCGTTCATAACGGAACTCCCTCCAAAATTTCAGCCCTCTGGGGGCACTTTTCTCATAGTACGCATTATACTACCACAATCCCGCCGGGATTTCAAGAGGAAAACCGCGATTTTTTCCGTCCCGCTCTGCACGATTCCCGAAAAGCACCTGTGGCGATGGGACGGCGGTGCCTTATTCCGCCGCGGCGCAGAGGGCGGCAAAGTAGCGATAGAAGGGCAGAAGGGTCTTCAGGTCCTCCGTGACCCGGGAGGCGAAGTCCGGGGAATAGAGGCTCTCGTCCAGGGGGACCTCGTGGGACAGGGTCAGGGACTTCTTCTGATACCAGGGGCGCAGCAGGTCGCTGACCTGGCCTCTGCTGCGGACATAGTCCGGTCCCGTCAGCTGAAAGACCTGCTGGCGGTCAAATTGGCGCACCAGCTTCTCCAGGGTCTTGGGGTCCCGGTCGATCTGCTGGCGATAGCGGGTCATGGTGGCGGCGGAAGCGGCCCAGAAGCCCATGCCATAGCTGTAATAGTCCGGGGCGATCTCAAAATAGAAGGTAGGGCGGCCGGTCCAGTCCTGGTCCCCGGTGCGGACGCAGAACCACAGATGGTCCTTGTAGGGTCCCTGACCGTGGAGCCGCCGGGCGTCCCGGTAAATGCGGCTGACCTTCAGGATCAGCGGCTCCTGGGGCAGGGCCGCCGACAGCCCCTCGTACACCGCCTGGCCCAGCTCCCGGGTGGGGGCCAGCAGGTGCTGCTGATAGTCGTCCTTGTGGGCCAGGAACCAGCCGCGCTCATTGTTGAAGCGGATGCCCCACATAAAATCCACGGTTTCCTGGCTGTATCCCTGAAACATACGGTATTCTCCTTTGCGTTGGGTTTGGGTACAGTGTAAACCCTGGGGCGATATTTTGCAAGTTGCAATCCAAAATGCCGCGTGCTATACTAACGCAGAACGCAGAAACCGCCACTCTGCCAAGTGACGGTTTCTTTTTTAGAAGCTTAATTCACTTACAGGGCTGACCGCTTGTCGCAGCGCCCTTTCACGTCTATTATATCAGATTCTCCGCCTGTGTCAACGGGAAGCGGAGAAGATTTTACCGAGGAGAACACCATGCTGGATATCTTTTTGTACGCCGGGCGAGCCATTATGCCATTGCTGCTGATGATGGCGCTGGGCTGCGGCCTGCGGCGGGCGGGCCGGTGGAGCGACGATTTTTATCGCCAGCTCAACGGCTTCTGCTTTCATGTGCTGCTGCCGGTGCAGCTGTTTTTAAACGTATACGCCATCGAGGATCTGTCGGTGCTGAACTGGCGGCTGCTGGGCTTCATCGTGGCGTGCATCCTGGGGGCTGCGGGCCTGGGTGTGGCGGCGGCCCCGCTGTTTGCCCGGGACCGGGGCCAGCGGGCGGTCATCGCCCAGGCCACCTTCCGGGCCAACCAGGTAATCATGGGCATCCCCCTGGCCAGCGCCCTGGGCGGGGAGGAGGCGCTGATCTTCGCGTCCCTGGTGACCTCGGTGTGCGTGCCGGTGTTCAACGTGCTGGCGGTGCTGGTGCTGACGGCCTACAGCGAGGAAAAAAACCTGTCCTGGCGGGATGAGGTGCGGCGCATTTTCCAGAACCCTCTGATCCTGGGCGCTCTGGCGGGCTTTGCGGCGGTGCTGCTGCGGCAGCTGGCGCCGTCGGTGTTCGACCTGCCGCAGACCCTGCCCTCCGTCTATAAGGTGTGCGGCGACCTGTCCCGGGCGGCCTCGCCGCTGGTACTGGTGATCCTGGGGGCCCGGCTGCGGTTCGACGCGGTGCAGGGCCTGTGGAAAAAGATCACGGCGGCGGTGGCCATGCGCCTGGTGGTGGTGCCGGGGATCGTGCTGACCCTGGCGGTGCTGCTGCGGGATCCGCTGGGCATCACGGCGGAGGAAATGCCCACGGTGGTGGCCATTTTCTGCTCGCCGGTGGCGGTGACCAGCGCGGTGATGGTCCAGGAGATGGGCGGAGACGAGCAGCTGGCCCAGCAGGTGGTGGCCTGGAGCTCGGCGCTGTCCATGGTCACCATCTTCTGTTTCGCCGCAGGCCTGCGGGCCATGGGCGTGATGTGAGGACGGAACTCTTTTTCTCCCGCCGGCATAGAATGGGGGAGAAGGAGGGGATCACATGGACCAGACGGACCGGAATGCCCTGGATTACGAAAGCTGCCGCCGGGTATGGCGGCGGGTGTCGCCGGAGCTGGACCCGTATCCGGAGGAGAAGGAGGCGACGGACTGCCCGGCGGCCCCGGCCCCGGATCTGAAGGGTCTGCAGGAGATGATCGAAGGGGAGCTGGGGGACCGGCGGGCCTATCTGGAGGCCGCCCGGCGGGCGCCCAATCCCGCCGCCCGGCGGATGATGCAGCGGATGGCCGAACGGGAGGGAGCACACGCCCGGCGGCTGCTGGCGGTGTATTACCTGGCCTGCGGCCAGTGCTATCGCCCGGCGCTGGCGTCGGGGCCGGGGGAGACGCTGCCCTGGCGGCAGCTGCTGCGGCAGCGGTATCATCAGGAGGTCTGCGCCGCCCGGCAATACGATCAGGCCGCCCGAAGCGTGGGGGACCCGTGCCTGGCGGGGCTGTTCCGGGAGCTGAGCCGGGAGGAGGACTGCCACGCCCGGCAGCTGTTAGGCCTGCTGGAGCAGAATATTCTTGCATTTTAAGGGAAACACTGCTACAATTCAGGCAAATCATCCCGATACAAAGGAGTATGTGCGCGCATGAGAGAATGCATCACCCGGGAGACGGCGCTGGCGGCGCTGCGGAAGTATAATCAAGAGCCTTTCCACCTTCAGCATGCCCTGACGGTGGAGGGAGTCATGCGCTGGTATGCCCAGGAGCTGGGCTATGGCCAGGAGGCGGACTTCTGGGCCACGGTGGGCCTGCTGCACGACATCGACTTTGAGCAGTGGCCGGAACAGCACTGCCAGAAGGCGCCGGAGCTTCTGCGGGAAGCGGGCTGCGGTGACGACCTGATCCACGCCGTGTGCAGCCATGGCTATGGCATCTGCTGCGATGTGGAGCCCACCCATCTGATGGAGAAGGTCCTGTTCGCCGCCGACGAGCTGACCGGCCTCATCGGGGCCACGGCTCTGATGCGTCCCAGCAGGAGCTGCCAGGACATGGAGGTCAAGAGCCTGAAAAAGAAGTACAAGGACAAGAAGTTCGCCGCCGGGTGCTCCCGGGACGTGATCCAGCAGGGGGCCGACCGCCTGGGCTGGACCCTGGAGGAACTGATGGAGAAAACCATCCTGGCCATGTGCAGCTGTGAGGACGCCGTCAACGCCGCCATGGAAAATCTGTAACATTGATCCAAAAGCCGCCCGGCAGCCGCCGGGCGGCTTGCCATAACGGGCCCTTTTCGCCGGTTCTCCGGGGGTGCGTCTGCGCCCTCGGTTTTTGCTGCAAAACTTGTCAAAAAGGTTTCAAATGTATGGAATATTTGGCGGATATTTTTGATTTTTTTGTTCCGGATGTTCAAAAGTCACGAAAAGTTCCCTGGAATCTTGTGCACCATTTTGCACAAAAATGGGAGACATGAACCGGGCCCATTTGGTATAATATAAACGGAACAAAAAGACCGCCCCCTGGGGGCGGATATAGAAAGGGAACAAATTATGGCTATCAAGATCGGTATCAATGGTTTCGGCCGCATCGGCCGCGTGGTCCTGCGCATTCTGGCGGAGCAGCCCGATAAGTATGAGGTCTGCGGCATCAACCTGCGGAAAGCAGACGTGGATTATATGGTCTATCTGCTGAAATACGACTCCGTGTTCCGCCGCTTCAACGGCACCGTGGAGCATGAGGGCGGCGACCTGGTGGTCAACGGCCACAAGATCCGGGTGTTCAGCCAGTCCGATGCCGCCATGATCCCCTGGAGTGAGTGCGGCGCGGAGTACATCATCGAGTCCACCGGCGCCAACAACACCACGGAGAAGGCCTCCCGCCACTTCAAGGGCGGCGCCAAGAAGGTTCTGCTGACCGCTCCCGCCAAGGACGAGGTCACTCCCACCTTTGTATACGGCGTCAACAGCGAGCTGTATCAGCCGGACATGATGGTCGTCTCCAACGCCAGCTGCACCACCAACTGCCTGGCCCCTCTGGCCAAGGTCATCCACCAGGAGTTCGGCATCGAGCAGAGCCTGATGTCCACCATCCACGCCTCCACTGCCAAGCAGAAGGCCGTGGACTCCCGGGGCGGCAGCGACTGGCGCACCGGCCGCTCCATCCTCAACAACATCATCCCCACCTCCACCGGCGCGGCCAAGGCCGTGGGCCGGGTGATCCCCAGCCTGAAGGGCAAGATGACCGGCATGGCCTTCCGTGTGCCCACCGCCGACGTGTCCGTGGTGGACCTGACCGCCCGGCTGTCCCGGACCACCACCTATGCCGAGATCTGCTATGCCGTCCGCCATGCCTCCGAGACGTATATGAAGGACATCATCGGCTACACCACCGACCAGGTGGTGTCCACGGACCTGATCGCCGATCCCTGCCCCTGCGTGTTCGATGAGAAGGCCGGTATCATGCTGGACCACGACTTCGTGAAGCTCATCGCCTGGTACGACAACGAGTTCGGCTACAGCAACATGGTGGTGCGTATGCTGCAGCATATGTACGACGTGGATCAGGCCGCCCTGAATCAGTAAATCGTTTTTCCAGAAAAAAGCAGCAGAGCGAAGGCTCTGCTGCTTTTTGGATAGTCTGAAAAAATATTCCGGAACCTGACCGGTTCCGGAATATTTTTTCAGAAGTCCATGGCCAGGCGCTGGGCCCGGTCATTGTCCAGCAGCTCCATCCGGCCGCCGGACACCTGATACACCCGGCGGCACAGGGAGATCACCGTGGGCCGGTGGGTGGTGACGATGCAGGTCTTGTGGGGGTAGCGGGCGGCCAGGTTCCGCAGGATGGTCCGCTCGGTGGTCACATCCAGGGCGCTGGTGGCCTCGTCCAGCAGCAGCACCGGCGCGTCCCGCAGCAGGGCCCGGGCAATGGCGATGCGCTGGGCCTGCCCCTCGGACAGGCCGTGGCCATGCTCCCCCACGGAGGCGTTCAGCCCCCCGTCCATGGCGGAGACGAAATCCCAGGCGCAGGCGGCCTCCAGGGCCTCCCGCAGCTGCCGGTCGTCGGCGTCGGGCTTCACCATCCGCAGATTGTCGGCAATGGTGCCGGAGAGCAGGGTGTTCCCCTGGGGTACATAGGAGAAATACCGCCGCAGTCCGGCGTTCATCTCCACCTGCCGCCCATCGGCGGCCTGCAGATATGCCCGGCCCTCCTGGGGCCGGACCAGCCCCAGCAGCAGGCGGATCGTGGTGGTTTTGCCGCCGCCGGAGGGACCCACCAGGGCCACGGTCTCCCCGGGCGCGGCCCGGAAGTCCGCCCGGGTCAGCACCAGCTGCCGGGGCGCATAGCCATAGCTGACGCCCTCCGCCGCCACGGTAAAGCCCCGGGATGCCTGCCGGTCCAGGCCGTCGTCCGGCAGCACCGGCTCCGGCTCCAGGGCGAACAGGTCCCGGATGCGCCGGGCGGACACCGATGCGCTGAGGAAGGACGGCACCGTCCGCACCAGGGCGTTGAAGGCGGAGCTGAGCTTTGTACCCTGGGACAGGAACAGAGTCATGGTGCCGTACAGGATCTTCCCCGACCACAGCAGATACAGGCAGTAGCCGAAGGCCGCCATCTGCACAGCGGAGCCCAGCACGGACATGAGAATTTCCGTGCGGATGCTGAACAGGTTGTAATCCAGGCTGGCCCGGCGGAACTCCTCCTGCCGCTGCCGCAGTCCGGCGCCGTAGCGGCCGGTGATGCCGAAGCCCTTGATGGCGTCCAGGTTGTGCAGCGTCTCCGTCTCATAGGACATCAGGCGGCTTCCCACCTGGCGCACCTCCTGCTGGTGGGTGCGCATGCCCCGGATCAGGCGGCGGGAGGTCAGCAGCAGGAAGGGAGCGCTGGCCAGGGCCAGCAGGGCCATGATCCAGTCATAGTGCAGGATCACCGCCAGGGTGGCGATGAAGGTATAAACGCTTACCACCAGGTCCGGCAGCCACCGGATGGCGCTGGAGGACACGGCTCCGGCGTCGGTGGACAGGCGGCTGAGCAGGTCGCCGCTGGCGAAATCGTTCAGGGACTTCCAGTCGGCTCCCAGCAGCCGGTCGAACACCTCCGCCTGGATGTCGTTGTTCACCCGCAGGGAGATTTTCGTGGAAATGCGGGAGGTGACGCTGCTGAGCAGCAGCCCCACCAGGGCCGAGGCCACCATCACCGTGATGACGAACCACAGCCGGTCGCTGTCATAGCCGGTGATGATGTCGATGGAGTATTTGCTGGCCACGGCGGACACCAGGCCCAGCGTGGAGCTGGCTACCCCCAGGATGGTGTAGAACCACACCGCCCGGCGATAACGCTTTGTATAGCCCCAGATCCACTTCCAGTCGGCCCATATCTCGGAAAATGTGCCGTCCCGCCAGCTGCGCAGCAGCGTCCCCAGGGACTCCGAGCCCATGGGCTGCCGTTCCTCCTGCATATGTCCACCTCCCGCCAAAAAACTTAATACTTTATTATATCATCGTCCGCGGGGGAAGTCAAACCAAGCGTCAGATTGGGCAAATCTGACAGGGCCTAAACGGCAGAATGACCGGATAACCGACACAGTGTCGGCGAATTGCGAATACTACTTGCAATATAAGCGGGGATGTGGTAAAATACTGAAAAGGAGGTACTGTCATGAAGCGAAGAACCGGAAAGAAGATCGGAAAAATCCTCCTGCTGGTGGCACTGTTGGCTATTGTGGGCGGAATTGTGTACGCCGTGCTGACCTGGCCGATATATCCCCAACCCCGGAAAAACGTGGATAGCTACGCGCAGCTGCGGCAGGATATGGAAAAGACGGGTGTGCTGGTCCCTCCGGAGAACGTCCTGCCATGGGTGGAAACATTCTACAGTCAAGAGCTGGATGGCCGGGACCGGCTGAGTAAGCCTATGGCTTTTCTGATGTCGGGGACCGTGGAATACGGCGGTGCGTCATACTGGACGGAGCTCTACGGGTCTCGGGAATGGAACTACGACCGGAGCATGGAGGTCCCGCTGCGGGAGAATTATCGGATGACGCCCATTTACCGGGACGCATCGGACAATTCGATGCTGTATTTCTTGTGCATTGACGGCCATATATACACCGTCCAGGTGTACGCCGACGGGAAGATGCCCCAGGATGCCGTGGACTATTTCGACGGTCTCCTGCTGGAGGCGTGCCACACGGTGGTGGATCTGTATCAGTAACGGGAAAGGAGACGTGCCATGAAGCGAGGAACCGGGAAGAAAATTATTCTGCTGATGGTGCTGCTGGCCATGGTGGGCGGGATCGTGTATACCGTGCTGACCTGGCCGATATATCCCCAACCCCGGAAAAACGTGGATAGCTACGCGCAGCTGCGGCAGGATATGGAAAAGACGGGTGTGCTGGTCCCTCCGGAGAACGTCCTGCCATGGGTGGAAACGTTCTACAGTCAGGAGCTGGATGGCCGGGACCGGCTGAGTAAGCCCAAGGCTTTTCTGATGTCGGGGACCGTGGAATACGGCGGTGCGTCATACAGGGCGGAGATCTTCGAGTCTCAGAAATGGAGCTTCGAGTGGCGCGCGGAGATCTCGCTGCGGGAAAACTATCGGATGACGCCCATTTACCGGGACGCGTGGGACGATTCGGTGCTGTATTTCTTGAGCATTGACGGCCATATATACACCGTCACGGTGTACGCCGACGGGAAGATGTCCCAGGATGCCGTGGACTACTTCGACGGCCTCCTGCTGGAGGCGTGTCACACGGTGGTGGATTTGTATCAGTGATGAGAGAGATTGCTGTAATGAAACGTAAAAACGGGAAAAAGGTCCGGAAAATCGTCCTGTTGGTGATTCTGGCCGTTGTGGCAGGAGTCGTCCTATACGACCTGGTGTTTTGCTGGCCGGTGCACCCGTCCTTGCAGAAGCCGGCGGAGAGCTATGAGCAGCTGAGCCAGACGGCGAAAAAGCTGGGGGTCCTGGCTCCGCCGGAGGATATCCTGCCCTGGAAGCAGGAGGAGTACAGCATCTATCTGTCCAGCATCAGGCGCTTCGCCCGGCCCACCGGCTGGGATATGGCCGGGAAAGTTATCTATGACGGGACCACATACCCGGTGTACATCCTGGCGTTACGAAATACGGAGAAGCACGAGGAATATCCGACGCTGCGGGAGAATTACAAGCATGTGCCCATTTACCGGGAGTGCAGTGAGGATGGGCTGCGGCTGTTTTTTGTGATCGACGGCCACAGCTATACCTACAGCATGGGGATGATGGCCCCGCCGGAGGAGACGATTCCCCAGGATGCCGTGGACTACTTCGACGGCCTCCTGCTGGCCGCCTGCCGCGAAATTATCGACCTGTATTCGTAACGGGAAAGGAGTCCTGCCATGAAAAAAGCTGCAAAAATCGTCCTGCTGGTGGTGCTGCTGGCCATGGTGGGCGGGATCGTGTATACTGTGCTGACCTGGCCGATATATCCCCAACCCAAGAAAAACGTGGATAGCTACGCGCAGCTGCGGGAGGACCTGGCGCAGACCGAGCTGCTGGCGCCGCCGGAGGATATTCTGCCCTGGCACGATGTGACCTATGGGGAGGAGCTGGACGGACGCGGCAGAACCAGCAAGGCCCGAGGCTTCCTGATCAGCGGCCATGTGTCCCGGGGCGATGCGTCCTGCTTTGTGGAGCTGGTGGGCCTGGAGGACCACTCCTCTGTTTCCGGGGAAATACCGCTGCTGGAAAATTACCGGACGGTACCCATTTGCCGGTCCACGGGAGAGCAGGCGATGCTGTACATATTCAATATCCGGGGCAATGAATACTCCGCGCGGGTGTATCTCCCAGAGGATGCGTCCCAGGACGTGACCGACTATTTCGACGGTCTGCTGCTGGCCGCCTGCCACGACATCATTGACCTGTATTCGTAACGGGAAAGGAGTCCTGCCATGAAAAAAGCTGCAAAAATCGTCCTGCTGGTGGTGCTGCTGGCCATGGTGGGCGTGATCGTGTACGCCGTTATGGTCTGGCCGGTGAATCCCACCCGGATGAAACCGGCGAAAAGCTATGAGCAGCTGCGGGACACGGTGGAAAAGAAAACGGATATCCGGGTTCCCGGGGAAAAACTGCTGCCGTGGACGGTGACGGAGCGTCAGCTCCGGATGGACGGCCCCTCCCGGCTGGCCAAGGTCAGCGGCTTTGCCATATCCGGCACCATGGAGCGCGGCGGCGTTGCCTTCAACGCAGAGGTCTCCGTGGGAGTCACCGGCGTTGTGGGGGATCTGCCGTCCCCGTGGGACGTGTACCGCTATGTGCCGGTGTACCTGTTCCGGAACCAGGGGTTCTATATGGCGCAGCTGTGTATCGACGGCAGCGAGTACATCATCCAACTGTACTATCCGGAGAATGTGACCCTGCCGGAGGAGGACGCGGCGTATGTGGAGGATGCGCTGCGGACGGCGTGCCACGTTATCATCGACCTGAACGAAGCCTGAAAAATGCGCCCCGGCGGGGCGCATTTTTTGCGAAAGTGTTGCATATAACACAGAATTTTTGCTGGAAAGAGGCTATAATAGAACGGATAAAATAGGGAAAGAGGGGTTTTCTGATGTTCTGCACAAGAAAGGTCAATGACGATTACACCTGGGTGGGGGCCGACGGCCGCCGCCTGGCTATGTTCGAGGGCGTCTATGACGTGCCCCGGGGCATCTCCTTCAACAGCTATCTGCTGATGGACGGGAAAACGGTGCTGTTCGACACCGCCGACGTCTCCGTGTGCCGCAGCTTTCTGGAAAACGTGGCCCACGGGCTGGGAGGCCGGGCTTTGGACTATCTGGTGGTGCAGCATATGGAGCCGGACCACGCCGCCGACATCCGGGACCTGCTGGCCCGGCACCCGGAGACCACCGTGGTGTGCTCCGCCGCCGCCAGGAATATGCTGGCCCAGTTCTTCGGCCCCGGGTACGAGGGCCGCGTCAGCGTGGTGAAGGAGGGGGACACCCTCTGCACCGGGCGGCACACCCTGCATTTTGTGGCCGCGCCTATGGTCCACTGGCCGGAGGTGCTGATGACCTATGACGAGACGGACAAGCTCCTGCTGACGGCGGACGCCTTCGGCACCTTCGGGGCCCTGAACGGCGCGCTGTTCGCCGACGAGGTGAACTTCCACCGGGACTATCTGGACGAGGCCCGGCGGTATTACACCAACATCGTGGGCAAATACGGGACCCAGGTCCAGGCGGTGCTGAAAAAGGCCGCCGGGCTGGACATTCAGATGCTGCTGCCCCTCCACGGCTTCGTGTGGCGGCAGGACCTGGGGTACATCCTGGGCAAATACGACCTGTGGAGCCGGTATGAGCCGGAGCAACGGGGCGTGGTCATCGCCTATGCCTCCGTCTACGGCGGCACGGAGAACGCCGCCAACATCCTGGCCTGCCGCCTGCGGGAGCAGGGGGTGCAGGTGGAGATGTTCGACACCTCCGTCACCCCGGCGTCCTATATCCTGGCGGCGGCCTTCCGCTTCAGCCATGTGGTGCTGGCGGCTCCCACCTATAACGGCGGCGTGTTCGTCACCATGGAGAACCTGCTGCACGACCTGACGGCCCACGGCCTCAAGGGCCGCCGGGCGGCGTATATCGAAAACGGCTCCTGGGCCCCCACCAGCGCCCGGGGGATGCAGAAGCTGCTGGAGCCCCTGAACTGGGAGACGGCGGCGGACACCGTGACCCTCCGCTCCGCCCTGCGCCAGGGGCAGCAGGAGGACCTGGAGCGCATGGCCGCGCAGCTGGCCGAAAGCGTGAAGGCGTAATATATTGTCGAAAATCAGCAACATCTGATGCAAAAAACGGACACACCGCCTCGTGGAGATGGTGTGTCCGTTCCATTTATGCGTTGTCCTCTATGCCCTCAGGCGCAGCTCGGTTCTGCTGTTCGCGGATGGCAGCCTGTGTCGCAGGCGGTGCGGCTGTAAGCGCTGCCAAGGGGAACACAACGACAACCACTTACGACTCCAAAGGCCGGGTGACGAAAAAAGTCTTTGCAAATAAGGGAAGTCTCTTGTATACTTATTCAGAGGGAGTTCCCTATGTATGATTTTGTTGAAATGCAGGAAGAGTTATGTAGATCGTATTTGACTTTATCGCCGGAGATATCCCCTTCGATGAATTTTGGGACGCCTACTGTTAATAAGATTTGGAGTCCCGGAAAGAAAATTGCTGCATTGTTATTCTAAGAGGTAAATCATGTTTTTTGCAAAGGCAACCTATGCTGAATTGCGGCAGGGATATACAAAACGGAATGGCTTCATCTTTACGGCGCTGACTGATCCGGCCAATGTGCATGACGCGATTGTCGTTCATGTTCTGCAAAGCGCAGGCTGTATAACGCCGCAGCTTCCGCATTCTTCCAGAAGTTTTGCGGAACATCTGGCACTAATACAGTCAGAGGGGCTTGAAAAGGCAATCGTCATTTCGGACGAGATCGGTTGGCTGTCTCAATGCCCGTCGCTTCAGTTCTTGTGGGTCATTCCATCAGACTCTGCGGCAGACGGATTCGATTTTTCGCCGTTGTATTATATGCCATGCGTTAAATGGCTTCGCTGTCAAACGGCCTATGGTATAGCAGGAAAACTGCACGGTGAAATAGATTACGGGAAGGTCCCTGGTCTGCGGTGCCTGTATGTATCACATACGAAGTACGAGTATGGTTTCGCCAATGCGCTGGACTTACAATCCCTTAATCTCTGCGCATATCAAGGAAATGACCTTGCGGATGTTATCGGGGGAGAAAGCTTAGACTGGCTATCGCTGACGCAGGGCAAAATTCACTCGCTAAATGGCTTGCATAAGGCAAAATCCTTGAAGTCGCTTTCCTTGTGTTATCAGCGAAATCTGACGGATATCTCCGCCCTGGTAAACGTAAAGAGTACCTTATTCCAGCTGTGCCTTGATCACTGCTCTCATATCACGGATTTTTCTGCTCTGTCCGCTTTATCGGCGCTGGAATATCTGGAGTTACAAGGAAATAGCATCTTGCCAAACCTATCTTTTCTTTGCAATATGCCAAATCTGAAGGTTTTTAATTTGGGCATGGATGTTTCCGATGGAGACCTGAGTCTATGTATGAACGTCCCTTATGTGACCTGCAAAAACCGTCGCCATTTCAATCTGCGGGACGCAGAGCTGCCAAAACAGCTTTGCTCTGTGCAGGATGACCACGGAGTCGAGCTGTGGCGGCGATGCTGATTGTTTGGCTTTTCGGCCCCAAAGGGCTGCGGACATCATAAAAGAAAGTCCCAGCAATAGCCAGCAAATAAGCGGATTATTAGGAGGTACTATGCAGATCGTATTTGACTTTATCGCCGGAGATATCCCTTTTGATGAATTTTGGGACGCCTACTGTGCGGACCCCAAAATCGGAGAGTGGCTGGACAGTATTGCTGATTTCAGCCATGAGCCACCTCCGGTTATTGCTAAGGATAGATTACTCTATGCTTTATACCGGACAATAGCTTTAGTATATGATGGACACGTACTGAGAATGCTGGTGGAAAGTCCCTATCCGCCCAAAGACTCGTACACAACGATCGTTCGCAGGCAATGCGGCATATATAATTTAATGCTTACAGCGATTTTGACGAGATACCCCGATGCTAAAAGGACAAAGCGCTACAAGGATGATGACGATTATTACTTCAAGGCACTTGGAAGGTCTATTGGTGGTGCAGAAGTAATGTCCTATGCGGCAGAGGTTTTGGACAAATTCCCCAGGACGATGAAAAAGGCCGACCGTGCGGCAGCCGGTAAAGAAGCCTTATGGAAAGCCTTTCACATCAAGGATAGGAAATTTCCTCGCTGGGCGCAGGAGGCTGATTGGCCTATGGGCAAGAATTCTCCCATGGAGTATCTCGGTCAGCGCCGAGACGGAGAACTGGTAGAGCTGCGCTTCCGGGATGTAGACACCGGTGAAGAACGCACCGTGGAGCAGTATTATTAAGGCACGTGTATGAAAAATAAGAAGCCATTAGGATTAAATGTGAAAGCTGCACTTGCTGTGGCTGCTGTCAGCCTCCTGTGCCTGCCTGCTTGGCGCGATATTCGGATTTATTTTGAGTATCAGAATGGCAGCACAAAAACTGTGACATCAGAGTGCATATCCATTTCCGTTGACCGCACAAACGAACCAAGACGTTATTCGTTTTTTACAATTTATAGCTTCCACTTAAAATGTGGGACAACAGTTGCTGTTTATAAGGACACAGCGGATCAATTGCTTCCCTCAGACAAAGTACCTGAGCAAATGCAAGCATTGGAACAGCAATTTATAACCGGACGGCCTATCACTGTAACCTATGTTGCTGGAATGCCCCTGGTGTAGCGCTTCTATTCCTTGCTGTGCCGCTAATCCCTTACATGTGCAGAAAGTGGAGGCATAGGAAAAATCGGATTCGCAAAAAAAGAAAAAAGCGAAACAGCCAACAGCGGCATGAACAAAATAAGCAGCCGTAGTGCAGGGGACAGAACAATGCGCTAACAATCAAGAGGTTCATATATAAGGGCTGGACGGATGCGGCGCACCTCCGGGCGGGGGATATTCTCGTCCTGGTCAACGGTGAGTATGTCGTCGTCGAAAAGATCCAACACGAGCTGCCGATTCATAAATTATATTTCGGAAACCGGCTCATGATGTGATACACGGAACTCTGTGAATGCCCACTGCTTTCTTGCGAAAACAGGAGCTTTGACGAGTGCCCTGATCCAAAATAGGTAAAAAAAACGGACACACCGCCTCGTGGAGACGGTGTGTCCGTTTCATTTATGCGTTGTCCTCTATGCCCTCAGGCGCAGCTCAGTTCTGCTGTTCCTTGATGGCAGCCTGTGCGGCGGCCAGACGGGCGATGGGCACGCGGAAGGGGGAGCAGGACACATAGTCCAGGCCCACCTTGTGGCAGAACTCCACGCTGCTGGGATCGCCGCCGTGCTCGCCGCAGATGCCCAGGTGCAGGTCGGGACGGGTCTCGCGGCCCATCTTGGCAGCCATCTTCACCAGCTTGCCAACGCCCACCTGGTCCAGCTTGGCAAAGGGATCGTTCTCATAGATCTTCTTGTCATAGTAAGCGCCCAGGAACTTACCGGCGTCGTCGCGGCTGAAGCCGAAGGTCATCTGGGTCAGGTCGTTGGTACCGAAGGAGAAGAACTCGGCCTCGGTGGCGATCTCGTCGGCGGTCAGGGCCGCGCGGGGGATCTCGATCATGGTGCCCACCAGGTACTTCATCTCCACACCGGCGGCGGCCAGCTCCTCGTCAGCGGTCTTGACCACGACGTTCTTGACATACTTCAGCTCCTTCACCTCGCCCACCAGGGGGATCATGATCTCGGGAACCATGTTCCACTCGGGGTGACGCTTCTGCACGTTGATGGCGGCCCGGATCACGGCACGGGTCTGCATCACGGCGATCTCGGGGAAGGTCACGGCCAGACGGCAGCCGCGGTGGCCCATCATGGGGTTAAACTCATGCAGGGAGGCGATGATGGCCTTGATCTCGGCCACGGTCTTGCCCATATCCTTGGCCAGCAGCTCGATGTCGGCCTCCTCGGTGGGAACGAACTCGTGCAGAGGGGGATCCAGGAAGCGGATGGTCACGGGGCAGCCCTCCATGGCCTCATAGATGCCCTCGAAGTCGCCCTGCTGCATGGGCAGCAGCTTGGCCAGGGCCTTCTCGCGCTGCTCCACGGTGTCGGAGCAGATCATCTCGCGGATGGCGGCGATGCGGTCGCCCTCGAAGAACATGTGCTCGGTGCGGCACAGGCCGATGCCCTGAGCGCCCAGCTCACGGGCCTTGGCGGCGTCGTGGGGGGTGTCGGCATTGGTGCGGACCTGCAGCCGACGATACTTATCGGCCCAGGCCATGATGCGGCCGAAGTCGCCGCCCACGCTGGCGTCCACGGTGGGCATAGCGCCGTCGTAGATGGAGCCGGTGGAGCCGTCCAGGCTCAGCCAGTCGCCCTCGTGATAGGTCTTACCAGCCAGGGTGAACTGCTTGTTCTCCTCGTCCATGACGATGGCGCCGCAGCCGGAGACGCAGCACTTGCCCATGCCGCGGGCCACAACGGCGGCGTGAGAGGTCATGCCGCCGCGAACGGTCAGAATGCCCTGAGCGGCCTTCATGCCCTCGATATCCTCGGGAGAGGTCTCCAGACGGACCAGGACCACCTTCTCGCCCCGGGCAGCCCATTCCTTGGCGTCCTCGGCGGAGTAGACGATCTTGCCGCAGGCGGCGCCGGGAGAGGCGGGCAGAGCCTTGCCCACAGGGGCGGCGGCCTTCAGAGCGGCGGGGTCAAACTGGGGATGCAGCAGCGTATCCAGGTTCCGGGGGTCGATCATGGCAACAGCCTGCTGCTCGGAGATCATGCCCTCGTCCACCAGGTCGCAGGCGATCTTCAGGGCGGCGGGAGCGGTGCGCTTGCCGTTGCGGGTCTGCAGCATATACAGCTGGCCGTGCTCCACGGTGAACTCCATATCCTGCATATCGCGATAGTGATCCTCCAGGGTCTTGCACACGTCCACGAACTGGGCATAGGCCTCGGGGAACTTCTCGGCCATCTGGTCAATGGGCATGGGGGTGCGCACGCCGGCCACCACGTCCTCGCCCTGGGCGTTGGTCAGGAACTCGCCCATGAGCTTCTTCTCGCCGGTGGCGGGGTTGCGGGTGAAGGCCACGCCGGTGCCGCAGTCGTCGCCCATGTTGCCGAAGGCCATGGACTGCACGTTGACGGCGGTGCCCCAGGAATAGGGGATGTCGTTGTCACGGCGATACACGTTGGCGCGGGGGTTGTCCCAGCTGCGGAACACGGCCTTGATGGCGCCGATGAGCTGCTCCTTGGGGTCAGAGGGGAAGTCCTCGCCGATCTTGGACTTGTACTCGGCCTTGAACTGACCGGCCAGCTCCTTCAGATCCTCGGCGGTGAGCTCCACGTCCTGGGTGACGCCCTTCTTCTCCTTCATCTCGTCGATGAGCTGCTCGAAATACTTCTTGCCCACCTCCATGACCACGTCGGAGTACATCTGGATGAAGCGGCGGTAGCAGTCCCAGGCCCAGCGGGAGTTGTTGGACTTCTTGGCAATAACGTCCACCACGTCCTCATTCAGGCCCAGGTTCAGGATGGTGTCCATCATGCCGGGCATGGAGGCCCGGGCGCCGGAGCGGACGGAGACCAGCAGGGGATTCTCGTGATCGCCGAACTTCTTACCGGTGATCTTCTCCATCTTCTCGATGTATTCCATGATCTCGGCCATGATGGCGTCGTTGATCTGGCGGCCATCCTCATAATACTGGGTGCAGGCCTCGGTGGTGATGGTGAAGCCCTGGGGGACGGGCAGGCCGATGTTGGTCATCTCGGCCAGATTGGCGCCCTTACCGCCCAGCAGCTCGCGCATTTTGGCGTTGCCCTCGGTAAAGAGATAGCAATACTTCTTACTCATTTAGTTCCCTCCGTATATAAAATATAGTTACGAACATCTCATTATAGGCACATCCCCCGCCAAAAGCAAGAGGATTTTCACAAAAAGGAATCTTTTTGCCATTATGGCCGAAAATTACCGGGAATATTCTCCCGACAGGAAACTATTTTTTGCGGAAAAGCCGCGCCTGTGCCTTGCGGAGGAACCCGGGGGTGTGCTATACTTATAGAATCGGTTCGTATGACCATCACAGCAGCCATGGAAGGGAGGGCGGACCATGGGGCAGCTTCTGCCGGAAAACAGCACATTGGCCCGCCGCCTGCGCCGGGCCGCCGCAGGCGGAGCCCTGCCCCATGCCATCATTTTCTCCGGCAGCGGGGACCGCATGGCCGCCGCCCGCTTCGCCGCCGCCGCCATGGAGTGCCAGGCGGAGGGGGGGCGGCCCTGCCTGCAATGCCGCCAGTGCCGCAAGGTGATGGAGGACATCCACCCGGACGTGCAGACGGTGCAGGACCCCGACCACCGGGAGCTGCCGGTGGACCTGCTGCGAAGCCTGCGGCAGGACGCCTATATCCGGCCCAACGACGGGGCCGCCAAGGTGTATATCTTCCCGGACTGCGACGCCCTGAACCAGCGGGACCAGAACGTGCTGCTGAAGCTGGTGGAGGAGGGTCCGCCCTATGCGGCCTTCCTGTTCTGCACGGAAACGGCGGCGACCCTGCTGCCCACCATCCGCTCCCGCTGCGTGGAGTGGAAGCTCCGGGGCGGGGACGAGGACGCCCGGGACGACACCGCCCGGGACCTGTGCCGGGCCTTTGCCAGCGGACAGCTGCTGCCGGTGAGCCAATACCTGGTGGGGCTGGAGAACAAGCGCCTGAAGCGGGAGCAGCTGCAGCAGCTGCTGGAGGCCGGATGGCGCGCCGCCGCCGAGGCCCTGCTGGCCGCCTATGGAAAACCGGACCCGGCGGATATCCCCGGGGCGGAGGAGCTGCGCCGGGGCCTTACCGTCCGGCAGCTCCGGGGCCTGACGGAGCTGATGAAGCGCTATTGCCTGGAGTGCCGCTATAACGTGGGCGTGGGCCATGTGCTGGGAGCCCTGTGCGCCGGGTGGGAAAAGCTGCTTTGACATACACGGAAAGGAATCGAAATATATGACAACTGTGATCAGTGTCCGCTTCCGCAGCGGATGCAAAACCTACTTCTTTGACCCCGGCGACGTGCAGGTGCAGACCGGGGACCACGTCATCGTGGAGACGGCCCAGGGCCTGGAATACGCCCAGTGTACCATGGGCAACCACCCGGTGGACGACTGCTGCGTCATCCAGCCCCTGCGGCCCATGGTCCGGGTGGCCACGGAGAACGACCGCCGCACAGCGGCCCACAATCGCGCCCGGGAAAAGGAAGCCTTCGACATCTGCCAGAAGAAGATCCTCCAGCACAAGCTGGAGATGAAGCTGGTGCGGGTGGAGTGCAGCTTCGAGGGGAACAAGATTCTGTTCTTCTTCACCGCCGACGGGCGGGTGGACTTTCGGGAGCTGGTGAAGGATCTGGCCTCCGTGTTCCGGGCCCGCATCGAGCTGCGGCAGATCGGCGTCCGGGACGAGGCCAAGATGCTGGGGGGACTGGGCATCTGCGGCCGGCCCTTCTGCTGCGCCCAGTTCCTGGACGACTTTGTGCCGGTGTCCATCAAAATGGCCAAGACCCAGAGCCTGTCCCTGAACCCCACCAAAATCTCCGGCACCTGCGGGCGGCTGATGTGCTGCCTGAAATACGAGCAGGACGCCTATGAGGACGCCCTGAAGCGCATGCCCAAAAACGACTCCTTTGTCCAGACCCCCGACGGCCTCGGCAACGTGTGCGAGGTGAACGTGCTCCGGGAGACCATGAAGGTCCGGCTGGACGAAAAGCCGGATTCCCCCCGGTGCTATCACAACTGCGAGGTGTGCGTCCTGCGCAACGGCAAAGGAAGCCGTGACGGCATCCAGGTGCCCCAGGAGCGGCCCGAGCGGTATGTGGAGGAGCGGCCCGAGGAGGAGGTCCCCATGCCTTTGGTCATCGCGGACTTTGACCCCGACGCCCCCGCCCGGGAGGAGCGTCCTCCCCGCCGCCGGAACGACCGCCGCAGAAAGGGCGGAAGCCGTCCCCAGCAGATCGGGGAAAAGGCCCCGGAAAAGACCGAAAAGCCCCGCCAGACGGAGAAAAAGCGCCCGGAGGCCACCAAGACTGAGGACAAGCCCCGCAGCCGCCGCCGCAAGTCTGGCGACCGGCCCCAGGAGGGCGGCAGCCGTCCCCAGGCGGCCAAGAATCCCCCCAAGCCCGCCGCCCCCAAGCCGCCCCAGAAGCCCGCAGGCGAGGCCCAGGAGGGAGCCCAGTCCCGCCGCCGTCCCCGGCACCGGGGCGGACGCCGCAGAAGCGGCGGCAACTCCCCGGCATCGGAGGGCTGAGCCGTGGGAAAGTTTGACGGCGTGCTCATCGCCAGCGATTTTGACAACACCATGGTGTATACCGAGGGGGCCCTGCGCAGCGGCGGGCCCGTCCCGGCCATATCCCGGGAAAACCGGGTCGCCATCGAGTATTTTATGGCCCAGGGCGGGACATTTTCCGTGGCCACCGGCCGGGCCCTGCCCTCCTTCGCCAGCGTTATGGACGGCGTGCCCATGAACGGCCCCACGGTGCTGTTCAACGGCGCGGCCATCTACGACTTCCCGGCGGGGCGGTATCTGCGCACCGCCTTTCTGCCGGAGTGCATCCGGGATCATGTGCGGCAGCTGTCCCAGCTGATACCGGGCCTGACCTTCGAGATTTATCACGACGACAACTCCATCCATGTGGTGAATCCCAACGAGATCACCGCCCGCCATCTGCACCTGACCCACACCCCCTCCCAGCAGATCGCCAGCCTGGACCAGGCCCCGTCGCCTATCTCCAAGCTGCTGTTCGAGGAGGAGCCCCAGCGGCTGCGGCAGCTGGAGGAGGCCATCCGGGCCCAGGACTGGAGCCGGGAGTACGAGGTGGTGGCCTCCGCCGTGAACCTGCTGGAGATCACCGCCCGGGGAGCCAACAAGGGCGGCATGGTCCGCCGCCTGGCGGAGCTTCTGGGCGTTCGGCAGGAGAACGTCTGCTGCGTGGGGGACCACGCCAACGACATCCCCATGCTGGAATACGCCGGCATGGCCTTCGCCCCGGAAAACGCCATTCCGGCGGTGCACCGGGTGCCGGGGATCCACATCCTGCCGGACTGCCGGGAAAACGCCATGGCCGCCATGATCGAAATTCTGGACCGGTGCTATTCGTAAAGGAGAAATCACCATGGAAAACACCCTGACTCTGTATGTGCGCTATCTGGCCAAGCCCGGCTGCCGGGAGACCTTCCTGCGCCAGCTGACCACCCATGGCGTCATCGACGCCATCCGCCGGGAGGACGGCTGCCTGCGGTATGACTATTTCCTGTCTGTCCAGAATGCCGACGAGATCCTCCTGGTGGAGCAGTGGCAGACGGAGGAGAAGCAGCAGGCCCACCTGCGGGCCCCCCACATGGACCAGCTGCGCCGGCTGAAAAGCGAGTATGTGGCCGACGCCCGACTGGGCCGGGTCCGCCTGGATTGAGAGGCCCCCTATGCTGTTTGACACCCACGCCCACTATGACGACGACCAGTTCGACGGCGACCGGGAGACCCTGCTGGCCTCCCTGCCGGAGCAGGGCGTCGGCCTGGTGGTGAATCCCGGCTGCACCGTGGCGTCCTCCCGGACGGCGGTGGAGCTGGCCCGCCGCTTCCCCCATGTCTACGCCGCCGTGGGCATCCATCCGGAAAACTGCGGCGATTTTCGCCCGGAGGACCTGGACGCCATCCGCGCTCTGGCCCGGGAGGACAAGGTGGTGGCCATCGGCGAGATCGGCCTGGACTACTACTGGCTGGAAAATCCCCCCCGCCCCCTGCAGCAGCAGGTGCTGCGCAGCCAGCTGGCCCTGGCCCGGGAGCTGTCGCTGCCGGTGATCATCCACGACCGGGACGCCCACGCCGACACCATGGCCATCGTCCG
Source organism: Brotocaccenecus cirricatena (assembly GCF_020687045.1). NCBI lineage: Bacteria > Bacillati > Bacillota > Clostridia > Eubacteriales > Oscillospiraceae > Brotocaccenecus > Brotocaccenecus cirricatena. Next base: position 91,665 of record NZ_JAJEPW010000003.1, on the reverse strand, counting down.
GGAATTTCCCGGCCTGCGGGGGGTGTTCCACTGCTTCGCCGGGTCCGTGGAAATGGCCCGGGAGCTGGTGGATATGGGGTGGTACCTGTCCTTCAACGGAGCAGCTACCTTCAAAAACGCCCGGAAGGCCCCGGAGGTCATCCGGGCCGTACCCATGGAGCGGCTGATGATCGAAACGGACGCCCCCTACCTGACCCCGGTGCCCTACCGGGGCCGCCGCAACGACTCCACCTACGTTCACCTGGTGGCGGAGAAGATCGCCCAGCTGCGGGACATGACCCCGGCAGCGGCGGAGCAGGCCACCTGGGACAATGGAAAACGCTTCTTCGGAATCTGATATTGAGACTGCCCAAAAAGGGCAAAGCCCTTTTTGGGCAAAAGGCTCGCACTTGATTTGCCGCCTGCGGGCGGCAAACTCTGCGAGGCTTTTCTTGAAAAACGGAAAGCCCGGCAATTGCCGGGCTTTTTCTTTTGATGAAAAAGTTTCACATCAATAAATTTCTATCACAGAATCGTATAGGCATTTTGCACAAAACGTCCGAAACCGCCGTATGAATACCCACAAAGGCCGCTGGATCAGCCTGATTTTTGTGACATAATTCACAAAGTTCTGCATAAAATGGGGCTGTGATTTTGACTGAGGCGAAAGGGCACAGCCCAGAAAGGAGGGGAAATCCGTAAGAAATCAATCAAGGAAGCTGTGCCGGTTGACAAGATAGCGTTAAGAAGCCTGTATATTGCTTTACACAAGAAAACAGTCATGGTAAAGTGACCATAGTCCCCTTCCGGACAAAGCGGGACATCCATATGAGTAAGGAGAGAAAGCAATGGAAGAAAGAAAAGGCTTCGGGTCCAATTTTGGATTCCTCATGGCGGCCATCGGCTCAGCCGTCGGCCTGGGCAACATCTGGGGCTTCCCCAATAAGATGGGCGCCAACGGCGGCTTCACATTCCTCATCATCTATCTGATCCTGGCGGCGTGCTGCGGCTTCATCGTTATGATGGGCGAGCTGGCCCTGGGCCGCAAGACCGGCCGGGGTGCCATCGGCGCTTACAAGGTCCTGTCCAAGAGGTTCAAGTGGCTGGGCTGGCTGGGCGTTCTGTCGGCGTTCCTGATCCTGGGCTTCTACTGCGCCCTGGGCGGCTACTGCCTGAAGTATGTGACCCTGAACGTGGGCAACCTGTTCCATGCCGGCTTCGGCACCGGCACCCTGGACGGCGCCGGCGTGTTCGGCGCCCTGATGGCCAACCAGGGCGAGGCCGTGATCTACGGTCTGATCTTCGTGGCCCTGACCATGATCATCGTTATGGGCGGCGTCGGCGGCGGTATCGAAAAGGTCTGCTCCGTGGGTATGCCCGCTCTGTTCGTGATGCTGGTGATCTGCATCATCCGTTCCTGCACCCTGGAGGGCGCGTCAGAGGGTCTGAAGTATATGTTCGTCCCCGGCTGGGCTCTGGCCAACGGCGTCATCAAGGAAGCGCCTGACTTCTTCTCTGTAGTATCCACAGCAGGCGGCCAGATGTTCTTCTCCCTGTCTCTGGGTATGGCGGCCATGATCACCTACGGCTCCTACCTGGATAAGAAGGAGAACCTGCAGAAAAACGCCATCATCATCGTGGTGATGGATACCCTGGTGGCCCTGATGGCCGGTCTGTGCGTGATCCCCGGCCGTTTCGCCCTGGACCCCACCGGCAAGCTGGGCGGCCCCTCCCTGCTGTTCGTCACCATGCAGAACGTGTTCGACCGCATGGGCGCTGCAGGCCCCATCTTCGGCATCCTGTTCTACCTGCTGGTGGTGTTTGCCGCCGTCTCCTCCTCCATCTCCCTGCTGGAGGCCGTTGTGGCCCACTTTGTGGATAAGGCCCGGGACGAGGGCAAGGGCGACAAGCGCAAGCTCTATTCCCTCATCGGCGCCATCGGCGCCGGCATCCTGTGCGTCATCGTCTGCCTGGACGCTCTGGGCAACGCCGGTATCTCCCCGGCCGACATTCTGGGCATGCGTGTGGATCCCTCCGACAAGGTGCCCACCTGGAGCGCCGACTGGCTGGACTTCTTTGACTGCATCGCCGAGGGCATTCTGATGCCTCTGGGCGCGCTGCTGATGAGCATTATGTACGGCTGGGAGCTCGGGCCCGAGGTAGTCCACGCCGAGGCCACCTGCGAGGGGCAGAAATTCGGAGCCTACGGCTGGTTCAGGATCTGCATCAAGTACATTACCCCCCTGGCCATGCTGCTGGTGCTGTACGGCCAGATCAAGGAGTTCTTCTTCTAAGCAATACATATTCCTGATATGAGCGCTATTTCCGATACCGGGGCAGCTGCCCCGGTATCGGAATTTTTTGCGTTCCAAGGATTTTCCATAATTCGCGCCAATCCTTTGTGAAAAAGGTAAAAAGGCGAGTTCACAATTTGTTAAAATAATGGAAAGTATCGCTAAGAACTTGACAAAACGTGCTGTTTGCGAGTAAGATGAAGGCACCAAATCTGAGGAGGTAAATCACTCTAATGGAAAAGAAAGGTACCAAGATAGCGTATTTTATTGCGCTGGCGATCGTTGTGATCGCACTGGTCATCGCGAAGGTTACCAACGATGGCAGCGGCTTCGTCGCCACCGGTTGGGCTCTGTTCCCCCCGGTCGTGGCCATTGCCCTGGCCCTGATCAGCAAGGAAGTGTATTCTTCCCTGTTCCTGGGCTGCCTGGCTGGCGCCCTGCTGCTGGCGAACTTTGACCCCTGGCAGATGGTCGTGAATTTTGTCGGCGCCGGTGAGGGCGTGGGCATGATCAACGCCATCGACATCTCCATCCTGATCTTCCTGGTGATGCTGGGCATCATGGTGGATCTGATGAACAAGGCCGGCGGTTCCGCCGCCTTCGGCCGCTGGGCCTCCAAGGCCGTGAAGACCCGCTGCGGCGCGCAGCTGATGACCATGCTGCTGGGCGTGCTGATCTTCATCGACGACTATTTCAACTGCCTGACCGTGGGCGCCGTTATGCGTCCCGTCACCGAGAGCCACAAGATCTCCCGGGCAAAGCTGGCCTACGTCATTGATGCCACCGCCGCCCCCGTTTGCATGCTGGCCCCCGTGTCCTCCTGGGCTGCCGCCGTTGCCTCCTATGTGCCCGATGGCTTCCCCGGCTCCCGCATCAGCATGTTCCTGAGCCAGATTCCCTGGAACTACTACTGCATCCTGACCCTGATCATGGTCATCACCATCTCCGTGCTGAACATTGACTACGGCCCCATGCTGACCCATGAGTACAATGCCCAGGTGAAGGACGATCTGTTCACCACCCCCGAGCGTCCCTTCGAAGGCGCCGACGACTATGAGGAAGGCGAGAAGCACTCCTCCGTGCTGGACCTGCTGCTGCCCGTTATCGTCCTGATCGCCCTGTGCATCATCGGCCTGGTCTGGACCGGCGGTATGTTCGACACCGAAAGTGAGAACTATCAGAACTTCGTCATGGCCTTCTCCGATGCTTCCGCCGGTCCCGGCCTGTGCCTGGGCTCCATCGTGGCCCTGGTGTTCACCTTCATCTATTACTGGCTGCGGGGCCTCATCGGCTTCACCAAGTCCATGGAGTCCATCCCCAACGGCTTCATCCAGATGATCTCCCCCATTCTGATCCTGTGCTTTGCCTGGACCCTGTGCGGCCTGTGCCGTGACAATGGCCTGATGGTAGGCGACTTCGTCGGCGGCATTATGGAAGGCACCGGCAGCCTGGCCAAGTTCCTGCCTGCCGTGATCTTCATCGTGGCCTGCTTCATCGGCTTCGCCACCGGTACCTCCTGGGGTACCATCGGCATCATGGTCCCCCTGGTCTGCGCCGTGTTTGACTGGTATGATCAGTCCACCCTGCTGTCCATCGGCCTGGCTGCCTCCTGCGCCGGCGGTGTGTGCGGCGACCACCTGTCCCCCATCTCCGACACCACCATCATGGCTTCCGCCGGTGCCCACTGCTTCCACCTGAACCACGTGGCCACCCAGATCCCCTATGGCGTCACCGTGGCTGCCGTGTCCTTCGTCAGCTTCATCATCGCCGGTCTGGTGCAGAACGTCGTGGTCTGCATGATCATCGCCATCGTCCTGATGATCGGCACCCTGCTGGTGATCAAGGCAATCACCGCCAAGAAGCACCAGGGCATCTTCCAGGAAATGGCTGCTGCCGACAAGGCTCTGGCCAACAAGTAATCGCCTCACTCCATAAAAAAAACAGGTCCGCTGGAGCGGACCTGTTTTTTTGCGCATTTTTCCGCCGGGGCTGTCCCCCAGCAGATTTTTGTGGTATAATGCCCTTATTCCCAGGTTTTCCACACGTCGGGGCAGTAGCCCACGGTGGCCTGGCGGCCGTTGCGGACGATGGGCGCCCGGAACAGCCAGGGGTTTTCCAGCAGCTTCTCCTCCGCCGCCTGGGGCAGAAGATAGTCAATCCCCAGCTCCCGGTAGTCGGGGCTGTCCCGGTCCACCAGGGCGTCATAGCCCACGGCGGCCCGGATGCTGCGGTACTCCCCGGGGGACAGGCCCTTGCTGTCCAGGTCGATGTACTGGTATTTGATGCGGCGCTCCTTGAACCAGCGCTCCGCCTTCTTGGTGTCGAAGGACTTGCGGGCCCCGAAAATCTGAATGTTCATGGCATACTCCTTATAAATTCAAGAAATGGAGGTCTTACGGATGACGGAATGGATCGAAAAGCTGCGGCAGTGGGTGGCGGAATCGGACAACATGGTGTTTTTCGGCGGGGCCGGAGTGTCCACGGAGTCCGGAATCCCGGATTTCCGCAGTGTGGACGGCCTGTATCACCAGAAGTTCCAATACCCGCCGGAAACCATCCTCAGCCACAGCTTCTATGTCCGCCACAAGGCGGAATTTTACGACTTTTACCGGGCCAAGATGCTGGCCCCCTGGGCCCAGCCCAACGCCGCCCACCGGAAGCTGGCCCAGTGGGAACAGGAGGGGAAGCTGAAGGCCGTGATCACCCAGAACATCGACGGCCTGCACCAGAAGGCGGGAAGCCGCCAGGTGCTGGAGCTGCACGGCAGCGTTCTGCGGAACTACTGCGAAAAATGCGGGGCCTTTTACGGCCTGGACACCATCCTCTCTACCACCGGCGTCCCCAGGTGCCCCGCCTGCGGCGGGGACATCAAGCCCGATGTGGTGCTGTATGAGGAGAGCCTGGACCAGGACGTGCTGGCCAGGGCCGTCCACTATATCCGCCAGGCGGACCTGATGATCATCGGCGGCACCTCCCTGGTGGTGTATCCGGCGGCGGGGCTGGTGCAGTATTTCCGGGGCCGCCACCTGGTGGTGGTGAACAAGGGCCAGACCGGCAGCGGCGTGGGAGCGGACCTGACCATCGACGGCCCCATCGGCGAGATATTCGCACAGTTGTAATATAGTATAGCACAGCTTTGCCCGGTTTTCAATTCCGCGGCAGGGGAGGGCCTCTGCCGCGGAATTTTTGCATAATTGCTCATTGAATCCTGCATATTGGTAGAAATATTTTCATTCTGCGTATTGGTTTTGCAAGTTTATCGTGTTAGAATTGCAAAAACGCTCACATTGACCGGCAGCTCTATGAAAAATATGATGTGAAGCGGGGACTGCGGGACGCCACGGGCCGGGGCGTCCTCACCAGCCTCACCCGCATATCCGAGGTAAAGGGCTGCACCGTGGACGGTCAGGACACCATCCCATGCCCCGGTGTGCTGTACTACCGGGGCTATGACGTCCGGGACCTGGAGGCCCGGGCCCTGGACGCGGCGCTGATCCTCCACGCCGACCACGGCAGCAACAACTCCACCTTCACCAACCATGTACCACCTCCACCGGCACCGACACCTATTCCGCCATGACGGCCTCCCTGTGCTCCCTGAAGGATCCCCGCCACGGCGGAGCCAACACCAAGGTGGTGCAGATGATGGCGGACCTGCGGAGCCGGGTCCGGGACCCCGCCGACCCGGAGCAGGTGCGGCAGTATCTGACGGACCTGCTGGCAGGCCGGGCCTATGTGCCTATGGACAGAAGATAAACCGGTGATTTGTCCCTCCCGTCCGGCTCTTAAGGGCCGGACGGGTCACTTTTTTCCGTCTATATTGCGAAAAAAGCGGCTCTCTGCCCAAAGAGGAATTGACAATCGCGGCGGGAGAGGGTATCATGGTAGTACATGGCATAGGAACAAAAAATAGGATTTTGTATATAGAACAGAATCAAGGAGGCAACAATATGATCTCTATGGAAATGCTCCAGGACGCACGCCGGGTGCTGTCCCCCGTTATCAACCAGACCCCTGTGCTGCACGCGCCGGGCCTGGTGCCGGACTGCGACTTTTATCTGAAGGCGGACTGCCTGCAGAAGACGGGGGCCTTCAAGCTGCGGGGCGCGTACTATAAGATCGCCACCCTGTCCGACGAGGAGAAGCGCCGGGGCGTTATCGCCTGCTCCGCAGGCAACCATGCCCAGGGCGTGGGCTTTGCCTCCCGGGATATGAAGATCCCCGCCACCATCTGCATCCCCGCCGGGGCTCCTATCTCCAAGATCCAGGCCACCCGCAGCTATGGGGCCAACGTGGTGCTGGTGGACGGCGTGTATGACGACGCCTATGCCGAGGCCGTGCGCCTGCGGGATGAGCAGGGGCTGACCTTTATCCATCCCTTTGACGACTATCGGGTCATGGCCGGTCAGGGCACCATCGGTCTGGAGATTCTGGAGCAGCTGCCGGATGTGGACGTGATCCTGGTGCCCATCGGCGGCGGCGGACTGATCTCGGGTCTGGCCTACGCCGTGAAGCATCTGAAGCCCTCCTGCCAGGTCATCGGCGTCCAGGCCGCCGGAGCCGCCAGCATGGTGGACTCCTTAGAGGCCGGGCATATCCTGACCCTGCCCAGCGTGCACACCATTGCCGACGGCATCCAGGTGAAAACCCCCGGGGACCTGACCTTTGAAATGTGCCGCCAGTATGTGGACAAGGTGGTGGCCGTCAGCGAAAACGAGATCGCCGGAGCCATCCTGTCGGTGCTGGAGAAGCAGAAGCTGGTGGCCGAGGGCGCAGGCGCCGTGGGCATCGCCGCCGCCATGTACGGCAAGGTGGACCTGCGGGGCAAGACCGTGTGCGCCCTGCTGTCCGGCGGCAATGTGGACGTGACCATGCTGGAGCGGATCATCACCCGGGGCCTGGCCAAGGCCGGGCGCACCGCCAACTTCGCCACGGTGCTGCCGGATCAGCCCAAAACCCTGGCCACTCTGCTGAACATCATGTCCGACATGGGCGTGAACGTGCTGGAGGTGAACCACGAGCGGGGCAACCTGAAGGCCCCGGTGGGCTCCTGCGTGGTGCACCTGCTGGTGGAGACCCGGGACGCCCTCCATGTGCAGCAGATATATGAGACTCTGCGTGCCCAGGGCTATCCCATCATGGAGCGGTAAAGTGAAAATGCCCGAAGGGGCTTGCTATAACGAAAAATCCCGGTGCTTCGGCACCGGGATTTTTTGGGCTTTTCAAAAATTTTTCCTGCCCCTATTGACAACGTAACACTGTTATGCTATTATCGTAACAGTGTTACGGAACATTGTTACGCAACGCCGTACGATAACCTATTATGGCAGGGAGGAAGGGTATGGACGAGGAGTTGATTTCCAAGAAGGAGCTGCTGGAGACGTTCGGCATCTCCTACGGGGCCCTGTATCGGTGGAAGCGGATGGGACTGATCCCGGAGGCGTGGTTTCTGCGCCGCTCCACTTCCACCGGACAGGAGACATTTTTCCGCCGGGACCAGATCTGCCAGCGGATCCGGCTGATCCTGGACAACAAGGAGCACCAGACGCTGGACGAGCTGGCGGCCAGCCTGGCGGAAAAGCATCAGACGGTGCTGGCCCGGCGAAAGCTCATCATCGAAACGGCCTATGGCCGCAGGGAATTTCCCCTGGAAGAGGTCCGCAGCGCCGTGGTGGCGGAGGGGACACACCAGGAGGACGTACTGCAATTATTAAAGGAGATCACATTATGAACGACATCATGGATATGAAAATTTCCGGCAGCAGCGCCATGCCCGGCGGCGAATACCGCCTGGTTTCCATCAGCGGATCGGGCAAGGTCCAGGGCAGCCTGCGCTGCGAGAGCCTGCGCTGCTCCGGCAGCGCCAAGGTCCAGGGGGACGTGGACTGCGCCGGGGAGATCCGGTGCAGCGGCAGCAACCGGGTCACCGGCGACATCACCTGCCAGGAGCTGGGCTGCTCCGGCTCCACCCGGTGCGAGGGCAGTCTCCGGGCCAACGGCCGGGTCCACAGCTCCGGCGCGCTGAAGTTGGACGGCAGCCTGGAGGGCGGCGAGGTAGACGTGTCCGGCGGCCTGGAGGCGGGAGAGATCCACTGCGGACGACTGCACTGCTCCGGCGGGGCCAGGGTGTCCGGCGGCGTGGAGGCCGAAAGCGTCCATCTCACCGGCAGCGCCGTGATCCAGGGCCTGCTGAACGCCGAAACCGTGGAGATCTCCGCCAGCCGTGGCATCCGGATCGGCAGCATCGGCGGCAGCAGCATCCGCATCTATAAGCCCACCCAGGTCTCCCTGCTGGGCCTGTTCCACGGCAGCGTCTCCTGCGCCCAGGTGGGGGACATCGAGGGCGACGACGTGGACCTGGAATACACCCAGGCCGACGTGGTCCGGGGCCGCCGGGTCCGCATCGGCGAGGGCTGCTCCATCGGCCGGGTGGAGTACAGCGAGAGCCTGGACGCCTGGGACGGAACCGTGGGCGAAAGCGTCTGCACCGGTGAAGGCGCCCAGTGATATGGAGCTTCTGTACGCGGATAAGCGCATCGCCGTGGCGGTGAAGCCCCCGGGGGTCCTCAGCACCGACGAGCCCGGCGGCATACCGGAGCTGCTGCGGGCCCAGCTGGGCACCCCCTGCATCCGGACGGTGCACCGGCTGGACGCCGCCACCGGCGGGGTCATGGTGTTTGCCCGGTCCGCCGCCGCGGCCTCCATCCTGTCCGGCCAGGTCCGGGAGCACCGGTTCCGGAAAATCTATCTGGCAGTGGTCCGGGGTGACCCGGGACAAGGCGGGATATGGCGGGACATGCTGGGGAGAGACCCGGTACGCCGGGTGACATATATCGCCCGGGAGCCGGGGAAGGACGTCCGCCCGGCGGAGCTGTCCTATGAGACGCTGGCCGTCCGGGAGGGGCTGTCCCTGGTGCGGGTGACCCTGCACACCGGCCGCACCCACCAGATCCGGGTGCAGTTCGCCGGGCGGGGCTTCCCCCTGGTAGGGGACCGGAAATACGGCGGGGCCGGAGACGGCGAGACCCTGGCCCTGTGGGCCTGGCGGCTGGGCTTCACCCATCCGGAGACGGGCCGGGATATGGTGTTCACCCACCAGCCCCCGGCGGTCTGGCCCTGGACCCTGTTCCCCCTGCCGGAAACGGGGAAATAAGGCAGAAAAGCGCTCGGAGCACTTGGCTCCGGGCGCTTGAGACTGTCAAAAAAGGGCTTCGCCTTTTTTGACAAAAGGCTTGCAGTCAGCCGCGCGCAGAATTTGTTCGCCGAAAGCGAACAAATTCCACACTTGCAGACTGAGAAGTATTTTCGCCCAGACCGGCCAGCACGGCGCCGATGTCCCCGTCGATGCAGATGGACTGCTTCTGAATCTCCCGGGGGGCGGCGGCCTGGCCCAGGTTCAGGCAGGCATACACCGCCCGGGGGTTGGCGGCGGTCATCCGCCAGAAGGGATACTTGATGATCACCGGGGTGTTGTACCCCACCCCCAGCTCCAGAAATAGGAGCTTCTGCCCCCGGCGGGTGCGGAGAAAGCTTTCATACCGCTCCGCCGCCCGGTGCCAGCCCTCATCCTCCGCGAAGCGGTCGTCACAGCGCAGGTTCATGGTCATGGGCCTGCCGCAGTGGGGGCACCGGGGCGCCAGGTCGGAGGGCACCCGCATATCTCGCTGGCGCTCCACCATCTGCCGGACCGTCTCCCGGTTGTCAAAGGTCTCCTGACAGCAGGGCTCCGAGCACTGGAACAGGCCGTAATCCCCCTGGGTATAGAACAGCCGCTTCTTGTCAAACCCCGCCGCCTGAAACTGGTGGTCCACGTTGGTGGTGATGACGAAATAGTCCTTGTCCCGCACCAGCTTCAGCAGATCATCGTACACCGGCTTGGGCGCTGGAGAGTAGCGGTTGAGCCAGATATAGCGGCTCCAGTACGCCCAGTGCTCCTCCTCCGTGGGGAAGGGGTAGAACCCGCCGGTATACATATCGTGAAAGCCGTACTTCTGCTCAAAGTCGGCGAAGTTCCGTTCAAACCGCTCCCCGTCATAGCTGAAGCCCGCCGCCGCGGACAGCCCGGCCCCGGCGCCGACGATCACGGCGTCGCAGTCCGCCAGGGCCTGCCGTAGCCGGTCAGCGGGACAGGAGCCGGTGGTAGATTTCGTTGTCCCGGTCTTTGAAAACATTGAAGATCACCTTCTTTACGCTGGTGTTTCCGGCCAGGAAGTCCCGGACGGTTTTCACGGCGATCTGGGCCGCCGGTTGGTTGGGGAAGCGGAAGATCCCCGTGGAGATGTTCCCCTGCCACACATACAGCCCCGGCTGCACCGGGGTCAGGTCCGCCAGGTCGGTGATGCCCCGGGCGGCGGTCTCCGCCTGCAGATACGCGTCCTGCACCCGCAGGAAGTCCGGGTCCGCCGCCTGAGGCGGCCGGACGTTCATCAGGCCCCGCAGAAGCTGCCGCTGGCCCTCCGAGTCCCGGGGCGTCTCCACCTGCCGGTACTCCGGCCGCCCCTTCAGCAGCGATTGGATGAGAAACAGCCGCTTTTCGCTTTGGGTCATGGTCAGCCTCTCCTTTCGATCACCTGCCGGGGGCAGATTTCAGAACTGATAGGGGGGATTGCCGGAGAAGTCGGCAATGACGCCGTGGGGGGCGTCCAGATAGAACACCTCAAAGATGGGGTTGGCGGCGGTCTGGTACTGACCCTTCACGATGGGGTTCCGGATGCACATCTCCTTGGCGGCCATGTTGTTCTCAAAGACAGCCTTGCCGTGGAGCCGGATCCAGGCGTACTCCGGGCTGGAGACGGAGATCTCGATCTCGGGATTGGCCTGCATGTCCTTGTACACGTCCTTCTGGTTGTTGGTGCAGAACCAGAGCTTGCCCTCCAGCTCGCCGGCGAACATAAAGGGGCGGCACTTGGCCTTGCCGTCCCGGCCCACAGTGGCCAGATACTGCACGGGATTGGCATTCAGAAATGCAACGACTTTGTTCATGATATTTACCTCCAGGGTGATCTTTTCGAAGGGGTGTTTCCTCTTGATGATCCAATTGTAGCAGTGACTTTTCGGTAACCAAGGGTACCCGGAGGTAACCATTGCCCATTTTACTGGGGTTTCGGCGATAAATTTTTTTGCCCGGATCTTTAGACTCCCTTGTTCAGCTCTGCGGCCTGGGCGATGGCCTGGGCCACCTGCCGGGTGTGGCCGCTGGCGGAATAGTAAACCACCAGGGTTTTGCCGGTCTGGGGCTCCTCCGGCGCGGCGGGGTCCTGGACGGGAGTTTCGGCCGGGGTCTGGGGATCGTCCTTGGGGACCTCCGGGGTGGTGCTGCCGCAGGCGGCAAGGCCCAGCACCAGCGCCAGGCTCAGAAGTAAAGCGGTCAGTTTTTTCATGGTGGTATCATCCTTTCTGTGTTTTTCCGGTTGCGCAGGAGGGAGTCCTGTGCTATGATCCGGTTGTTCCTTCCGGTTGATACCGTCGATTATAATAACCGGTTGCTGCAACCGGTCAAGAACTTTCATGTGAAAAAATTTGAACATTCTGTAAATTGCGAGGGAGTCTGTTATGCTGCACACCATGATGCAGGCCTGCAAGGAGACCAACATGACCTACCAGGCCCTGAAATTTTACTGCAACCAGGGGCTTGTCCCCAACGTCAAGCGGGACAAAAACAACCGCCGGGTGTTTGATGACCGGGACATCGCCTGGATCAGCAGCCTGATCTGCCTGAAAAAGTGCGGCATGAGCATTCAGGAGATGAAGGAATATCTGTCCCTGTGCCTGATGGGAGAGTCAACGATCCCCCAGCGCAAGGAGATGCTGGCCCGGAAGCAGGAGGAGCTGCGCCGCTCTATCCGGGAGCTGGAGGACGGCGTGGCCTATATCGACTGGAAGCAGAATTTCTATGACGAAATTCTCTCCGGCCAGCGCCCCTATGAGAGCAACGTGATCTGCGAGAAGGAGTAAGCGCCCCTCCCGGCAGCTGCCCATACCATAAACAAGCCGAGACTTCCGAAGAAGCCTCGGCTTGTTTATTCAGAGCATGTCCTTGGAAAGCAGAACCACCGTCTCGATAGATGCCCCGCATTCGTCAAATTGCGTGAGCACCTTTTGCTCAATGGGAAACTTATACGCAATCGCCCTTACAAAGCGTTTCTGCGTCTTTTGCTCCTCACGCGGGAACAACTCAACCTCGGAAATCAGGTATTTCACAAGGTCGCGCCGCTCTGCCGCATTCATTCTATCATAGATTGCGTCAAAAGACGAGAGGATTCCGATCATAGATTGCACAGACATCTGCTCGCTTTCCAGAGTTGCCTTTTTCATCATACTCTCTTGCAGCAGATCCTCCGCCTTATAAATCTGGTCATAGAGGTCATTCAGGCGGCGCGTCATATCCGCGCGGCGGCGTTCTGCATGGTCATAGCCTGTTCCCGTTCCGCCTGACGTTCCGCAAAATCCAGATAGCCGGACACAAGCTGCCCCATAGCACGAAGCTCTTTCTCGTTCAGATAGTTCTTGGCAATTACCGCCTCTTTCAGCGTGGGTTGGCTGCCCGAAAAAGTAGTCAGACCCATGAATTCCTTCTCTGCGTCGGCGCGTGTGTAAATCACCTCCGCCGCCGTCTGCCCATGAATGGCATAGTGGATTTTGTTCTGGACTTTTTTGAAAAACTGAATGGAGATTTCCGCTCTTGGGTCATAGTCAATGCTGGTGGCTTAGATTTCAAGTACCTGACGGTAAAACACCTTTTCGGAAGCGCGGATGTCGCGGATACGCTCCAGCAGCTCCTTGAAATAGCCACCGCCGCCCAGATTTTTCAGACGCTCATCGTCCAGCGCAAAGCCTTTTCGCATATACTCTTTCAGAATCCCCGTTGCCCAAATACGAAACTGCACGCCGCGCTGGGATTTCACACGGTAGCCGACGGAAATGATGACATCGAGATTATAGTAATCCACCTGATAGGTTTTGCCGTCAGCGGCAGTTGTTGTAAAATTTGCAACAACTGCTTCCCGCTTCAATTCGCCCTCAGTGAAAATGTTCTTGATATGTCTGGAAATGGTAGATTTGTCACGCTGAAACAGCTCCGCCATCTGGTCAATGGACAGCCAAACCGTATCGCCATCGAAGGTCGTTTCGATCTTTGTCAAACCGTCCTCTGTGGTAAAAATCATCATTTCAGAATCGTTCTGCTCATTCTCCCAGCGTTCCTTGGTCACTTCACCTCGTTTTCTGCCATTGCAGAAGCTTTTGCTCCTGCAATGGCGGTTTGGACGCTTATTTCATGATAATTATATCATGCCGCTTTCGCGGGCTCAATATCGTTTTCGTGAATCATCTCATCTGCCCCGTCTTTTTCAGGCACGGCTTCCTCTATGACGAGATCGGGCAGCGCATCAAGATTCAGAACCACGGCATACTTTTCAATCAAATTTGCCAGCAAAGCGGCGAAGCCGCTCCATTCATCTACCAAATTTTTTGAGTGCTGCCGTTCTGCCCGGTGCCGTTCCTGCCCGAGAATCTCACCCCGGCGTTTCGTTCTCCTTGATACGCGGAATGCGGTACTTCGCCGGAAAACATATCCCATCGGACGGTCATGAAGTTTTCAATGTGCTGCGCGGTTACCATCTAAATTTTAGTAAGAAAACGCGCCCTCCCCTGTATATCCGAAAGGTGGGAAAAGTTGCATGAAAGACGGCAATTCCACGCTTTTAGACAAAAGTGAAAAAGTGTGATATCATACAAAAAAGCTGAAATAGAGGTGGATGTATGCAGGTTAAGCTGACAATCGGAGAGCGTTTGAAGGATTTACGAGTGGTGAAAAAACTGACCTTGGAGCAGCTTGCTGTTGAGGTGGGCATCTCGAAATCCGCACTTGGCAAATATGAATCGGATAATGGCAAGGATATCAGCCCGTACAGCATTCTGTTGCTGGCTGACTATTACGGTGTTTCCTGCGATTATCTGATGGGGCGGACGGAAACAAAAAATCACCCAAACACAGCTCTGCATGAGCTGCATTTGAGTGATGCTTCGATTGATGTATATACCTTCACTTCCTTTTCCGGCCAGTCGGATTTTGCTGCTCAAAAATCCTGCGATTGTGTCACCTTGGTGTCACAAAATCCGCCTGTCCAGCTCTGCATAAGTTCCGCTGGCGAAATCAAAGATTTCGAGCGTCACTTATACTGCCGCCGAAAAGTGTCTGTCAACCGCTATCTGCCCGTACAGCAGATGGCGAAGCCAACCCCTTTTCCGCGCCAGATAGAAGCAAAGGTATAACACACTAGACTTTCCTGTGGAAAATCGTGTGCCAACAGGGATGCTGCGCGCCCCTATTGGAAACCCAGCGGCAAAGGGGCGCGGGTCTCCGGTGGAGACCTCAAAGCGTGAAACGCTTTGAAGCGCTGACCGAGCCGACAGGCGAGACCTCCCTTTACAATCCCTCATTTTCCTCGCGGGTGCATATACAAACTGCCAAAATGCAGCTTGCAATGTCTGTTCTGAAAACACAAAACCGCTGTAATCTCCATCTTGCGCGGGATGGGGATTACAGCGGTTTCTTTCTGACGCGCAGAGCGGCTTCACTCCGTATAATACTGCGCCTGGGCGTTCCAGAGCGCGTAGTATTTGCCGCCCCGATCGGCGAGCAATTCGGCGTGACTGCCCTGCTGAATGACCGCGCCCTCGTGGAACACGGCGATCTCGTCGCAGAATTTGCAGGAGGACAGGCGATGGGAGATATAGATGGCGGTCTTATCACCTGCGATCTCATCGAACTTACTGTAGATCTCCGCCTCGGCGATGGGGTCCAGCGCCGCCGTCGGCTCGTCGAGGATGATAAAGGGCGCGTCCTTATAGAGCGCGCGGGCAATGGCGATCTTCTGCGCCTCGCCGCCGGAAACCTCGACACCGTCCTCGGAGAGATTTTTGTAAAGCATGGTGTCCAGACCCTTTTTCATCGCTGCAAGACGGTCTGCGAAGCCTGCATCGATCAGAGCCTTCTTTGCCCGGTCACGGTCATATTCCATGCTGCCCGCCACATTGTTGCCCAAGGGCTGGCAGATGAGCTGGAAATCCTGAAATACCACGGAAAATATTCCCATGTAATCGTCATAGCGGTACTTGCGGATGTCGATGCCGTTGAGCAAAATCTGCCCCTCCTGCGGGTCGTACAGGCGGCACAGGAGCTTGATGAAGGTGGTCTTGCCGCTGCCGTTTTCGCCCACGATGGCAAGCCTTTTTCCAACCTTGAACCTCATATTCACATGGCGCAGCGCCCAGATGTCCGAGCCGGGATAACGGAAGGACACATCCCGAAACTCCACGTCATACTGACGATCCGACCGCTTTTCGGTGGTGAGACTCCCCTGATACATGGAATTGGGAATGTCGAGAAACGTATAGATGGCCTTGAGGAACTCAGCATTGGCCCGCATATGACTGACGGTGCTCAGTAGCAGGGCGGCGTTGCCGGAAAATGTGGTCACGGCGCTGACATACTGGGTCACGCTGCCGATGCCGAAGGCACCGCCCAGCGCCTTCAAGCATACGAACACATACACAACGCCGGAGAGAACAGCGGATAGAGAGGCGGCCAGCGCCTTGCTCAGTCCCACAGTGGTTTGGGACGCCTTTGCCACGGGAGAGCCGACGCCGAAGATATTCACTGTGCGGACATAATGCTCCGCCAGTTCGCTCTGGCGGTACATTCTGCGATCCATGTCTTTTTCCTTGTCCCCCAGCTGCATGAAAACGAAGTGGCTGAACACGCGATTGCCGAAGCATACCTGCTCTGCCAGCGTGTTCCAGGCAGAATAGGCTCTGCCGACCAGCGCCGGACCAAGGCAGGTAACGGCGGCAATCAGCAGAAGGATGCCCACAAGGAAAAGCGGGTGATTGAGAGCGGTCAATTTTCCCGCCGAGGTCGGGACTTGCCGGGTGAACAGGCTCACCGTCAAGGCGGCAGCCCCTAAAATGCCGGTGATGCCTTGGACTGCCTGCGTATAGTACAGCTTGAGATGGGCAAAGCCCCAACCGGACCAGGCGGCATTCTGCCGGATCTGAGAGAACAGATCACGTGTTTCCTGCCTGTCACAGTCGGCATAATCCATCCGCAGAAATTTCTCGGTATACAAAACTTCTTTCTGTCTGTCAAGCAGTTCGCCCCGGACATTTTTCCACCTCTCCAGCACGGCCTTGAGCAGCTCTGCCGCAGCACTGACCGCTACGATCCAAAGGACCCATTTGGCCAGAATCTCCGGTCTGCGAAGGGTGGATAGTTCATCGACAAGTCGGGCGGAGAGCCAGATGACCGCATAGGGCGATGCTGCCTCCACAACAGCACAGAGGATAAACGGCATAAAGCAGCCCGGTGCGATCCGGCGCATATCTCGTGCCGCCCGGCGGTGGATGGCAAAGGTCTCCCGCAGGCTCATGCCCTCAGCTTTCTTCTTCATCCTGCACACCTCCTTCCTGATAATAGCGGCTCTGCACGGCAAATAGCTCCGCATAAGCACCGCCCTTTGCCAGTAACTCCTTGTGGGTACCCTCCTCGGCGATGCCGCCGTCTGCTATAAAGAGGATGCGGTCACAGAAGCGGGTGGACGCCAGTCGGTGGGAGATGAACACGGAGGTCTTACCCGCCGTCATATCGCTGTACTTTTGGTAAATATCGTTTTCCGCAATGGGATCCAGCGCCGCCGTAGGCTCGTCCAGAACGAGGATGGGCCCGTCCTTATAAAGCGCTCTCGCCAGCATCAGCCGCTGGGTCTGGCCGCCGGAGAGCTGTACGCCGTCCAGATACACCTCCCGGCCAAAGTGGGTATCCACCCCTTGGGGGAATTTGGCAATAGCCTCTGTCAAGCCGGCCTGTGCAAGGCAGTGATCGACTTTTACTCTGTCGATATGCTCGGTGGTCTGGGCAACACATTCCGCAATGGTGGTATCCAAAATGGAAAACCCCTGAAACACGGCGGAAAACAGGCGGTAATACGCGCTGCGGTCAAATTCACGAATATCCTGCCCGTTTAGCAGCACGCGCCCCTCGGTGGGGTCGTAGAAGCCGCAAAGCAGCATCACCATGGTGGTCTTGCCCGCACCGTTCAAGCCCACCACCGCCAGCTTTTCGCCGGGATGGATGGTCAGGTCTATGTGACTGAGAATATCCCTCTCCGTGCCCGGATAGCGGAAGGACACGTTCTCCAGCCGCAGTTCATATCCGTCGGCTGCGGGCGGCTGCGCTCCGCCCTCAAACCGAAACGGCTCCGGAATGTTCAAATATTCCTGTATTTTGGACAGGTCGATGCTCTCCTTATGCAGTTGGCTGCACTGGGTCAGGATGCCGGTCACCCACGATGCAGCGCCGCTGACGGCGGTAAAGTAGAGCAAAAATGTCGATGCAGGCCAGCCATGTACCAGAGTTTGCCGAATCAGATACGCATACGCGATGCCGTTGCGAAGAAGCGTCAGCGCCACGTCAGCCACATTAGCCCAGAGATAAGTCCTTTCCCGGCGGGCGATGAAGGCGGAGAGTGCCTTCATGGATTTTTCCCGCAATTCCCGCAGCCAAGGGACTAAACCAAAGACGCGGATGTCCTTGGCAAGCTGTATCTGCCGAGGCTGCGTCAGAAAATAGTGCAGTTCCTTGTCATACTGTTCCCGTTCATCCCGGTGGCGGTACTCCCACTCACTGATGTAGTGGGAAACGAAGAAGTCTGCTGCGGCGGTCAGCACCACCAGCAGGATCAAAAAGCGGCTCAAGCGGGAGAACAGCAGCAGATATACGGCAAAGCCGCCGAGATTTGCCAGCAGCTCCGTCAGCGTTCGCCAAATATGCTCCGCCGCATCGTCGTTGCCGCTGGTGGCCCGCTGCGCCTGCTCCTCCAGCTTCAGAATTTTGGAGTCGTGGACATTTGGGTAGGAGGTCTCGCCGCTTTTCCGGGAGATCATGCGGATGATGGCACAGCGAACATCGACCTCACCGGGCATCCGGATGGCATCGCAATACGCCGCAGCCCCCTGTAAGAGAAGAAGTGCCGCTGTGAAAAATCCGATAGTTGTCAGCAACTCCCCCACGGGAACGCCCTGCTCCACCCTCGTAAGAATTTCCGGTGTGACGTAGAGCTGCGCCAAATCCAACGCCACTTTGATGGCCGCGACCACAACGCAAAGGAGCAGCACTCTCCTGCGCTTCTCCCAAGCGGTCCGCACCATAAAGCAGACATTTTGCCGGACGCTGTACTTCGGTTTTTCTCTGTGTTTCATGTCGTTTCACCTCACACGCATAGCATAGCAGAAAAAATCGTCCCCGGTTGATTCCGGGGACGAATCGCTTTTTCCGGGGGATGAATTGCAGCTCTCACTCCTGCGGAAGCAGTATTTCAGTGGTGAACGCGCCGTCCTCGCTGTTGCGGCTGATGTACCCGTCCAGCCGCTCCACGATGGCGTCGATGCGGACAAGGCCAAAGCCATGCCCCTCGCCCTTGGTGCTGCGGAACAGCCCTCCCTCCTTCTGCATTTTCTTCCCGGCGGTAAAATTGGTGAAGGAAATGTAGAGCTGGGTATTTTTCATATCCATATAGACCCGGATGAGGCGCTTGTCCTCCGGCAGCTTCATGCTGGCCTCAATGGCGTTGTCGAAGAGATTGCCGAGGATGCAGCAGAGATCGATCTCCGAGGACTTCAGCCGGACGGGAATGTGGGCATCGGCCATGACCTCGATGCCCTTTGCCTTTGCAAGGGAGATCTTGGAGTTGAGGATGGCGTCGGTCATGGGATTGCCGGTCTTGATGACCGTGTCCACGGTTTGCAGATCGGTGTCCAGCAGGTCGAGGTAGTTTCGGATGGCGTCCCAATCTCCCGCGGCAGCGTAAGCCTTCATGGTCTGGATATGGTTGCGGTAGTCATGCCGCCAGCCGCGGATCTGGCGGTACATATTGTCTACTTCGCGATAATGCGTTTCGATCAGCTCCTGCTGATAGGAGGCGAGCTGCTTTTCGATTTTCTTTGCAAACAATTCCATACGCCTTACCTCATGTTGATAATGGCACGGTTGACGCCCTCATACGCGCCCCGCGGCAGCGGGATGGCGGTTCCGTCGCTCAGCCGGATCTCCGTCTTGGTGACGCGGCTGATCTGCGTCAGATTCACGAGCGCAGAGCGCCCCACGCGGTAGAAGCACTCGTCGAGCTGCTTTTCAAGCTCGCCCAATGTCATTTTCACCGTCACATCCGTTCGCGCGTGAACGGTCACATAGTTGCCCAGCACATCTGCATATCGAATCTGATAAATCGGCACACGCACCATTTCTCCGCCGGCCTCGAAATGCAAGACCCGTTCGTTTTTCGTTATCTTTTCCACGGCGCGGTCCAGCACCGACCGGAGCTTTTCTTCCTTCACGGGCTTCATCAGATAGTGGAGCGCCGCCACCTCGTAGCCCTCTGAAATATAATCGGAATAGCCGGTGATGAAAATGATCTGCACCGTGTCGTTGCTCTTGCGAAGCTCTTTTGCCATCGTGACGCCGTCCATCGCGCCCATTTCGATATCCAGCAGAAGAATGTCGTAGTCGCTTTCTTCTGCGTAGCGGAACAGGAAGCTCTCGGCGGAGGGGAAGTCGTCGATATGCACCGTGTGACCGGCGGACGAAGCCCAGGCGCGCACCATATTCAAAACAAACTGTCTGTCCGTACCGGAGTCATCGCAGATTG
The DNA here is from genome assembly GCF_020687045.1 of Brotocaccenecus cirricatena. Classification (NCBI taxonomy): domain Bacteria; kingdom Bacillati; phylum Bacillota; class Clostridia; order Eubacteriales; family Oscillospiraceae; genus Brotocaccenecus; species Brotocaccenecus cirricatena. Next base: position 71,690 of record NZ_JAJEPW010000003.1, on the reverse strand, counting down.
CAATTTTGTACTTCATACCCTCACCGTTTCCTTTATGATTAAGACATCCGCCTCAAATCATCCCAAAGTGACGCAGTGCCTCCGTAATCGCCTTTTCCTTCTCCGGTGGGCATTGCGGCTGCCTGGCATCCTCAGGCTTCGGCTTATTGTAATTCTCGCGCTCAATGATACCGCATTTCTGCCTCAGTCCGGACGCTTGGTCAATAGACACACCGTCTCCACGTTCGCCGTGCCGGGGAACAGGTCCACGGCGCAGGCCCGGACGGGGCGGTAGCCCAGGGGGGCGAAGCGGGCCACATCCCGGGCCAGGGTGGCCGGGTCGCAGGAGACATAGACGATGCGCTCCGGCTCCATGGAGGCCGCTGCCTCCACCACATCGGGCGCCAGGCCCTTCCGGGGCGGGTCCACGCAGATCACGTCGGGCCGCAGGCCCCGCTGCCGCAGCTCCGCCGCCAGCCGGGAGGCGTCGCCGCACAGGAACTCCACGTTGCCCACGCCGTTGCGGCGGGCGCTTTCCTCCGCGTCCCGGATGGCCTCCGGGACGATCTCGCCGCCGATGACGTGCCTGGCCCGGCGGGCCAGCACCTGGGTGATGGTCCCGGCGCCGCAGTACAGGTCCACCGCCAGCTCCCGGCCCGTCAGCCCCGCGTATTCCAGGGCCTTTTCATACAGGCGCTGGGCCTGGTCGTGGTTCACCTGATAAAACGACGGCACCGACAGCCGCAGCTCCAGGCCGCACAGGGTGTCCGTCAGATAGTCCCGGCCCCAGAGGGTCCGGTACCGATCCCCTAAAATGGCGTTTCCCCGGCGGGTATTTTCCCCCAGCACCACGCCGCAGGTTTTCGGCGCGGCGGCCCGGAGCATATTCACCAGCTCCTGCTCATGGGGCAGGCGGGAGCCGTTGACCAGCAGGCACACCAGGGATTCCCCGGTGCTGCCAGTGCGGACGTACAGGTGCCGCAGCAGGCCCCGGCCAGTGGCCTCGTTATACGGCTCCACCTGAAACCGGGCAATATAGTCCCGCACCGCCTGAGCCAGGGCATCGGCCTCCGGCTTTTGGATGAGACAGTGCTCCACGTTCACCACCTGGTGGCTGCGGGCCCGGTAAAAGCCCACCTCCCCCACCGGGGAGATGGGATAGATGCTCTTGTTGCGGTAGTGCAGGGGCTGCTCCGCACCCAGAATTTCTTCCACCGTCACCTCCGCGCCGCCGATACGGGTCAGGGCGTCCTGGACCCGGGCCCGCTTGGCCCAGAGCTCCTCCTCATAGGACATATGCCGGAAGTCGCAGCCGCCGCAGCGGCCGTAGTAGGGGCAGTCCGGCGTCCGGCGGGCAGGGGAGGGCTCCACCAGGGCGGCGATCTTGCCGAAGGCGGCGTTTTTCAGCACCTTCATCACCAGAACGTCGCAGATCTCCCCCCGGATGGCCCCGTGGACGAACACCACCTGGCCGTCTATGCGGGCGATGCCCAGGCCCTCGCTGGAATAGCCGTCGATATGGGCGCGGTAAATGCGGTTTTTCTCCAATCCGGGCATAAGCGCCCTCCTTTCGTGCGAATCATACGAAAATTAGGGGCGGACAGAGCTGTCCGCCCCTGAAAGGTTTCCAAAACTTGGTTAAATCTCGAACTTCTCCATGACCTTACGCAGCGCCTCGGCAAAGGCGGCCAGGGTCTTGTTGTCCCGGCCCTTGCTGCGGCGGATAAGGCCCACCAGGGAATCGCCCAGCTGCACCAGCTTCTGATACGCCGCGGTGACCCGGGGCGCGCCATCGAAGGTACGGGTCTTGCGCTGGGGCAGATAGCCCGCCGCCAGCTGGGTGCAGGTCAGCAGGTCATACTCCTCGGTATACTGGGGAGCGTGGGCCGTGAAGCCCAGCTGGCTCACCGTCTGGGCAAACACCGGAGCCACCTCCCGGTCGCCGTGGACCACGAACACGTGCTGGGGCTTGGGCTCCTTGAAATGGCTGATCCAGTCCAGCAGATGGTCGTGGTCGGCGTGGGAGCTGAGGCCCTGGAAATTCACCACCTTGGCCCGGACGGCCACGTCCTCGCCGAACAGCTTCACGGAGGGAGTCCCGTCCAGCAGGGTGCGGCCCAGGGTGCCCGGAGACTGGAAGCCCACGAACACCACGGCGCTGTCCGCCCGCCACAGGTTATACTTCAGATGGTGGCGGATGCGGCCCGCGTCGCACATGCCGGAGGCGGAGATGATGACCTTGGGGGTATGGTCCTCGTTCAGAGATTTGGACTCGTCCACGGTCTCCGTCAGATGCAGACCCGGGAAATTGAACATATGGGTGCCGTCCTTCACCAGCTCCAGAGCGTCCTCGTCCAGATAGCCCCGCAGATCGCCGCAGAAAATGGTGGTGGCGCTCTTGGCCAGGGGACTGTCCACATACACGGGGAAATTCGGCACGGAGGTCACCAGGCCCTGATCCTTGATCTCCCGGATGAAATACAGCAGCTCCTGGGTGCGGCCCACGGCAAAGGAGGGAATCACCACGTTGCCGCCCTTGCCCAGAGTCTCGTCGATGATCTGGGCCAGCTGGCCGGTATAGCTCCACACCTCTGTGTGGTTGCGGTCACCGTAGGTGCTCTCCATGACCACATAGTCCGCCCCGGTGAAAAACTGGGGATCCCGGATGATGGGCTGGTCCACGTTGCCGATATCGCCGGAGAACACGATGGTTTTCGTCTGGCCTCCCTCGGTGAGGGTCAGGCGGATGGAGGCGGAGCCCAGCAGATGGCCTGCGTCGATAAACACCGCGTCCACCCCATCGCACAGGTGAACGGGCTGGCCATACTCGCAGGTGTCGATGAATTCCGGCACCCGCTGGGCGTCGGCCACGGTATACAGCGGCTCCTCCTCGGGCCGGCCGGCCCGGCGGTTCTTGCGGTTTTTATACTCGGCATCGCTCTCCTGAATGTGGGCGGAGTCCTGGAGCATGATGCTCATGAGCTGGGCGGTGAGCCGGGTGGTGAGAATACGGCCCTGAAAGCCGTTTTTGATGAGCATGGGCACCCGGCCGGAGTGGTCGATGTGGGCGTGGGTGATAAGCGCATAGTCGATGCTGCCCGGGGCAAAGGGCAGGGAGCGGTTGTCCACCTCGTCCCGGCCCTGCTGCAATCCGCAGTCGATGAGGATGCGCTTGCCGCCTACCTCCAGACAATGGCAGCTGCCGGTGACACACTGGTCAGCGCCGAAAAAACTCAGCTTCATGGCGTTCGTCCTTTCCTCTCAAAAATTGGGGTGCCTTTATTGTAACACTTTTTCTTCCCGGCGGCAACAGGAATTGCATTTTGCCGGAACATCCGTTATAATAGGTGGGAATATAACTTGTTATTCCCCTGAGGAGGAACGCAAATGTTTGAACAATCCCATATTCGCAACTTTTCCATCATTGCCCATATTGACCATGGCAAGTCCCATTCCCAGTTTGCCTGACGGCAAACCGGGAGCCCTTTTCATTTAATGTCCTTCGGCGGAAATGAATTCCGCCTGCGGCAAGGTTTTGCTGCGCAAAACGCTTGTTACGCGCCACTTGGCGCGTCAGCGTGGACTTACCTACAGGAGGAACGCAAATGTTTGAACAATCCCATATCCGCAATTTTTCCATCATCGCCCATATTGACCATGGCAAGTCCACGCTGGCGGACCGGCTGCTGGAGCTGTGCGACGCCGTGCCGGAGCGGGAGATGGAGAACCAGATTCTGGACAACATGGATCTGGAGCGGGAGCGGGGCATCACCATCAAGTCCCGGGCCGTGCACCTGTTCTACAAGGCCAAGGACGGCGAGATCTACGCCCTGAACCTCATCGACACCCCGGGCCACGTGGACTTCAACTATGAGGTGTCCCGGTCCCTGGCCGCCTGCGAGGGGGCGGTGCTGGTGGTGGACGCCACCCAGGGGGTGGAGGCCCAGACCCTGGCCAACACCTATCTTGCCATGGAGCACGACCTGGAGATTCTGCCGGTATTCAACAAGATCGACCTGCCCGCCGCCGACTCCATGAAGGCCAAGCAGGAGGTGGAGGACATCATCGGCCTGCCCGCCATGGACGCGCCGGAAATCTCCGCCAAGCTGGGCCTGAACGTGGAGTCGGTGCTGGAGGACGTGGTGCACAATGTCCCCGCCCCCACCGGCGACCCCAACGCCCCCCTGCAGGCCCTGATCTTCGACAGCCAGTATGACCCCTATGTGGGGGTGGTGGTGCTGTTCCGCATCAAGCAGGGCACCATCCGCCGGGGGCAGACGGTGCGCATGATGGCCACCGGAGCCCAGTATACCATTCTGGAGTGCGGATATCTCAAGCCCCTGGGCAACGAGCCCACGGACGCCCTCCAGGCCGGTGAGGTGGGCTATTTCACCGCCTCCATCAAAAACGTCAAGGACACCCAGGTGGGCGACACCATCACCGACGCCGAAAACCCCGCCGCCCAGCCTCTGCCCGGCTACCGGCCCGCCCAGTCCATGGTCTACTGCGGCATTTACACCGAGGACGGCAGCAAGTATCCCGACCTGCGGGACGCCCTGGAGAAGCTCCAGCTCAACGACGCCTCCCTGACCTTCGAGCCGGAGAGCTCCGTGGCCCTGGGCTTCGGCTTCCGCTGCGGCTTTCTGGGGATGCTGCATATGGAGATTATCCAGGAGCGGCTGGAGCGGGAATTCAATCTGGACCTGGTGACCACCCTGCCCAGCGTCATCTATCACGTGTACAAGTCCGACGGCACCATGGTGAAGGTGGACAATCCCCACAACTACCCGGACCCCACGGTCATCGAGCACGCCGAGGAGCCCTATGTAAAGGTGTCCATCATCAGCCCCAACGAGTATGTGGGCAACATCATGCCCATGTGCCAGGACCGCCGGGGCGAGTTCAAGGACATGCAGTATCTGGACACCCACCTGGTGGAGCTGCACTATCAGATGCCCCTCAACGAGATCATCTACGACTTTTTTGACACCCTGAAGGCCAACACCAAGGGCTATGCCTCCCTGGACTATGAGCTGTCCGGCTACCGGCCCAGCGAGCTGGTGAAGGTGGATCTGCTGCTCAACGGCGACGGCGTGGACGCCCTGAGCTTCATCGCCCACAAGGACAAGGCCTATCCCCGGGCCCGGCGGCTGTGCGAAAAGCTGAAGGAGAACATCCCCCGCCAGCTGTTCGAGGTGCCCATCCAGGCGGCCATCGGCGGACGGATCATCGCCCGGGAGACAGTGAAGGCCATGCGCAAGGACGTGCTGGCCAAGTGCTACGGCGGCGACATTACCCGCAAGAAGAAGCTGCTGGAAAAGCAGAAAGAAGGCAAGAAGAAGATGCGGAATCTTGGAACAGTCCAGGTTCCCACCGAAGCCTTCATGGCTGTGCTCAAGCTGGACAGCGATTGATAACAGGAGGAACGCACATGGAACAGGCCACGTTTGACGATTTTATGAAGCTGGATATCCGGGTGGGCACCATTGTGGAGGCCCGGCCCTTTGAAAAGGCCCGGAAGCCCGCCTATCAGCTGCTGGTGGACCTGGGCCCGGAGCTGGGCCGGAAGCGCTCCAGCGCCCAGATCACCCAGCAGTATACTCCGGAGGAGCTGGTGGGCAAGCAGGTGCTGGCGGTGGTGAATTTTCCGCCCCGCCAGATCGCCAATTTCTTCTCCGAGGTGCTGGTGCTGGGGACCTACTCCCAGGGCGGCGTGGTGCTGATCACGCCGGACAAGCCCGTGGAAAACGGGGACCGGCTGGGGTAAAATAGGAGGTATCGCATATGGCCGGATTCGGCGTTCTGATTGTTTCGGGTATATTATCGGCGATTTTTCTGTTCTTCATCGCCGTGTTTGCCGCCGCGGCGGCGTATATCATGGCCAGCTATGTGCTGGAGGGCTTTTCCATCGCCTGCATGCGCAAAAAAGCGGGCGACGCACATACATTCCCTGCCTGGATTCCCTTTTACAGCAAGTATCTGCTGGGAAAGCTGGCAGACCGGCGGGTCATGGGCGCCGTGTCGGCCCTTCTGACGCTTCTGTCCGTCTGCCTTTGCGTCTATTTCTACGTCTGCCGGGAGTTGAATACCCTTTGGTTCATCCTCCTGCTGATGGCCCTGTTGGCGGTCTTTATCCTGGACACCCTGATTGCCCACCGGATCTATAAAAGCCGCGCCGGTAAATATGGGGACGTCCTGACCGTGTTCACCGTTTTATCCCTGGGCCTGCTCCGCCCGGTGTTCCTGTTTGCTGTCCGCAATCGGGCAGCGGAGAGCGTGCCGGCCCCGGAGTGTGGAAATTGAGTAAAAATCCCGGAAGGAGATGTGATAGCATGGCCGAGGAAAAGCTGTTTATTGAGGCATCCGAAGAGGATGTGCCGTCCATTATCGCCCTGCGGCAAAGAATCTGGGGCACCACATACCGAGGCGTCTACCCCGACAGCATGATAGATAACTTTGACTGGGACTGGCACAGGGAAATGGAGCTGCTGAGGGTCCATCATCCGGCGTATTCTGTGTACTTGGTCCGAAAGGATCGGCAGGACATTGGCTACCTGACGATAAACGAAGCCGATGTAATCACCCTGCAATCCCTGTATATTTCCGCCGAATACCAAAGACAGGGGATCGGCCGGCAAGCGTTCGATTTCGTGAAAGCGTATTGCAGAGCGCACCATGCCGCCTCCTTTGTCTGCCACTGTGTCCCGGAGAATCTTAACGCCCGCAGCTTCTATGAGCGCATGGGCGGCAAGGTGATCGGGCAGGACCTGGCAAACGAGGAACGGTGGCAGAACTCTGTCACTTATCGGTTTACCCTGACACAATAAAATTGCTCAAAAGAAAGTTGAGGATCACCTATGAACAACATTACCAGAACCGCCATGATCACCATCTGCGGACGGCCCAACGTGGGCAAGTCCAGCCTCACCAACGCCCTGGTGGGGGAGAAGATCGCCATCGTCTCCGACAAGCCCCAGACCACCCGTAACCGGATCTACGGCGTGGTGAACCGGGAGGACACCCAGTTTGTGCTGCTGGACACCCCGGGCCTGCACAAGCCCCGGTCCCGGCTGGGGGACTACATGGTGAAGGTGGTGCGGGAGAGCCTGGAGCAGGTGGAGGCCGCCCTGCTGCTGGTGGAGCCCATCGCCCATGTGGGGGAGCCGGAGAAGATCCTGCTCCAGCGCATCCAGGAGGAGCACCTGCCCTGCGTGCTGTGCATCAACAAGATCGACACCGTGGAGAAAAAGGACGACCTGCTGGAGGTTATTGCCGCCTACAGTGCCGTGTATCCCGGGTTTGACGCCATTATCCCCATCTCCGCCCGGACCGGCGACGGTTTGGACGACCTGATGGCCCAGCTGCAGACCTATGCCGCAGAAGGCCCCCAGCTGTTCCCCGACGGCATGACCACCGACCAGCCCGACGCCCAGGTCTGCGCCGAGATCGTCCGGGAGAAAATGCTGCTGTGCCTGGACAAGGAGATCCCCCACGGCACGGCGGTGGAGGTGACCCGCTTCACCGAGCGGGAGGACACCGGCATCATCGACCTGGACGTGACCATCTACTGCGAAAAGGCCAGCCACAAGGGCATCATCATCGGCAAGCACGGGGATATGCTCAAGCGCATCAGCTCCCTGGCCCGCCGGGACATCGAAAAGTTCATGGGCGCCAAGGTGTACATGGAAACCTGGGTCAAGGTCAAAGAAAACTGGCGGGATAATGTGAATTTTATCCGCGCCAGGGGATATGACGAGCAGTGACTTCTTCCCATCGGCCATGCTGTGCCAGTTTTCTTGCGGCGTCAGCCGCTCGCCGCTCTGCGGCGTAAATTCAAAGAATTTCTGCCGGCGGAATTCATTTCCGCCGCAGCAGATGGTATGAGGGGTCCCCGGTCAGATATCATCTGACTGGGGCAAACTGGCGGGATAATGTGAATTTCATCCGCGCCAGGGGATATGACGAGCAGTAATCCCCCCTCCAAAAGCTTCCACTCATGACGCCGCCGGAAAAGCGGCAAGCTATGGGCGGAGGTGAAAAGCCATGGAGGAGCGCTGGGCCCTGTTCTGGGCCACCGGAGCGCCGGAGGCATACTTGCTGTATAAGGAGGCGACTGAATGCAGCCGGAACGATTCGTAACGTGCGGCCTGGTGCTGCGGGAAACGGTGACCCGGGACGCGGACAAGATCCTCACCGTGCTGACCCCGGACCGGGGCAGGCTCTCCGTGATCGCCCGGGGGGCCCGGCGCAAGGGCAGCCGCGTGGCCGCGGCCTGCCAGCTGCTGGCCTATTCGGAGATGACCCTCTATGAAAAGGGCCGGTGGACCATGCTGGACGCGGCGGACACCATCGAGCTGTTCGACGGCCTGCGGCAGGACCTGACGGCCCTGAGCCTGGCGGCCTACTTCGCCGAGCTGACGGAGGCGGTGTCCGACGGCTGCGGCGGCGACGTGCTGCCCCTGCTGCTCAACGCCCTGTATGCCCTCAGCGCCCTGAAAAAGCCGCCTCAGCTGGTGAAGCCCGCGTTCCAGTTCCGGCTGATGGCCCTGGCAGGCTATGAGCCCATGGCCGATGGCTGCGCCCTGTGCGGCGCACCCCAGCCGGAAAATCCCATGCTGGACGTGGTCCACGGGGTGGTCCACTGCGGCAAATGCCGGGAAAAAGGGGGCCTGTCCCTGCCGCTGACGGCGTCGGGCCTGGCGGCCCTGCGATACGTGCTCTACGGCGACCCCCGGCGGCTGTACAGCTTTTCCCTGCCGCCGGAGGGACTGCGTGCCCTGAACCATGCGGCGGACGCCTACGTTTCCGCCCAGCTGGAGCGCAGCTTCCGTACCCTGGACTATTACAAGACCATTCTTCCGCAAGAGGAAACGAAATATGAGTGAATTATTTGAAAAATCCATCCGCACCCTGGAGCTTCCGGCGGTGCTGGAAAAGCTGGCGGCCAAGGCCGTCAGCCAGGCGGCCAAGGACCGGTGCCTGAAGCTGACCCCCTCCACGGACGTGGAGGAGGTGCTGCGGCTGCTGGACGAGACCGATGCCGCCAAGGAGCGGCTGGGACTCCACGGCAGTCCGTCCTTCTCCGGCGTGAAGGACGTATCCGCCGCCCTGACCCGGGCGGACCACGGCGGCATGCTGAACACCCGGGAGCTGCTGGACATCGCCGGCGTCCTCACCGCCAGCCGCCGGGTGTCGGATTACGACGCCCAGCGCCAGGGGGAGGAGACGGTGCTGGACCGCCTGTTTGCCTCCCTGCACACCAATAAATACTTAGAGGAGCAGATCCGCTCCGCCATTCTGGACGAGGAGACCATCGCCGACACCGCCAGCAGCGAGCTGGCGGACATCCGCCGGAAAATGCGGCTGGCCGCCTCCAAGGGCCGCCAGATTCTCCAGCGCATCATCTCCTCGCCGTCCTATGCCAAGGTGCTGCAGGAGGCCCTGATCACCCAGCGGGACGGCCGGTTCGTGGTGCCGGTGAAGGCCGAGTGCAAGGGCAGTATGCCCGGCCTGGTCCACGACATCTCCTCCTCCGGGGCCACGTTGTTTGTGGAGCCCATGGGTGTGGTGCAGGCCAACAATGAGCTGAAGGAGCTGGAGGCCCGGGAGCAGAAGGAGATCGACCGCATCCTGCGGCAGCTGTCCGCCGCCTGCGCCGCCCAGATGGAGAACATCCTCTGGGACTATGACATTCTGGTGCACCTGGACGTGATCTTTGCCCGGGCGCAGCTGAGCTATCAGCTCAACGCCAGCCGTCCGGAGGTCCGCCGCCGGGGCGGCGTGGCCCTGCGCCGGGCCCGGCACCCGCTGCTGGACCAGGCCAAGGCAGTGCCCATCACCGTGGAGCTGGGTGAGCAGTTCGACACCCTGGTGATCACCGGCCCCAACACCGGCGGCAAGACCGTGACCCTGAAAACCATCGGCCTGCTGTGCCTGATGGCCCAGTGCGGCCTGCACATCCCCGCCGACAGCGGCAGCGCCGTCCGGGTGTTCCACCGGGTGCTGGCAGACGTAGGCGACGAGCAGAGCATCGAACAGAGCTTGTCCACCTTCTCCGCCCATATGTCCAACATCGTCCAGATTCTGCGGGAGGTGGACGACCAGAGCCTGCTGCTGTTTGACGAGCTGGGAGCCGGTACGGATCCCATCGAGGGCGCGGCCCTGGCCATTGCCATCATCGAAAGCGCCCGCAGTCAGGGGGCGCTGATCGCCGCCACCACCCACTATGCCGAGCTGAAAACCTTCGCCATGACCACGGCGGGGGTGGAAAACGCCAGCTGTGAGTTCGACGTGCAGACCCTGCGCCCCACCTACCGCCTGCTGATCGGCATCCCCGGCAAGTCCAACGCCTTCGCCATCTCCCGGCGGCTGGGGCTGGACGAGTCCGTGATCCAGGCCGCCCAGCAGCAGATGGACAGCGACTCCGTCCGTTTCGAGGACGTGCTGACCCAATTGGAGGAGAAGCGCCAGCGGCTGGAGAAGGCCCAGGCCGAGGCGGACCGCCTGTGGCGTCAGCGGGAGGAGGACGCCCGAAAGGCCCGGACCTTCCGGGAGCAGATGGAGAAGGCCAAGGAAAACGCCCGCACCAAGGGCGAGGCCGAGGCCAAGCGCATCGTGCGCCAGGCCCAGGCCCAGGCCGACGAGATCTTCGCCCAGCTGGACCAGCTGCGCCGCCAGCAGCAAAAGCAGATCAACTTCCAGGAGCTCAACGACGCCAAGGCCGCCGTGCGGCACAGTCTGAACCAGGCCCAGGAGGCCCTGCACCTGCGCAGCGAGCCCCAGGAGCCTGCCTACGCCCCCAGCCGCCCCATCGAGGTAGGGGACCTGGTGGAGCTTCCCGGGGTGAAAATGGCCGCCTCGGTGCTGGCCGTCAACAACGACGGCACATTGCTCCTGCAGGCGGGGAAGATGAAGATGACCGTCAAGGCCCAGCAGGTGCGCCTGCCGGAGGGCCAGCCCAAAAAGAAGCCCGCCGCTCCGGTGGGCGGCAGTCCCAAGCTGAATCTCCAGTCCCGGGCTTCGTCGGAGCTGGATATCCGGGGCTATGAGACCCTGGAGGCCGAAAGCGTGGTGGAGAATTACATCGACAGCGCCGTGATGGCAAAGCTGGGCACCGTGACCATCATCCACGGCAAGGGCACCGGCGCCCTGCGCAAGGCGGTCCACGAGATGCTCAAGCGGAACAAGGCCGTCAAGAGCTTCCGCCTGGGCCGCTATGGCGAGGGAGAGGCCGGCGTAACGGTGGTGGAGCTGAAATAACAGACGGAGTTTGTGGATTCTGCCAAAAGGGCCAAACTTTTTTTCAGGCCCCGCTTCAAGAATTTGTAGCTTTGGATATTGCTTTCTTTCCCCGTTTCGGTATAATATTATAGTGTGAGAGAAGTATGTCCCCGCATTTTGCGAAAATGCTTCATAAAAGGAGTGCAATGGAATGTTTACACAGGAAGTTACCGTGAACAATGAGGTGGGCCTGCACGCCCGGCCTGCTACCTATTTTATCCAGAAGGCCAACGAGTTCAAAAGCGGCATCTGGGTGGAGAAGGAGGAGCGCCGGGTCAACGCCAAGAGCCTGCTGGGCGTTCTGTCCCTGGGCATCGTGAAGGGCACCACCATCACCCTGATCGCCGACGGCCCCGACGCCAAGGAGGCCGTGGAGGCCCTGGCGCAGCTGGTGGACAATCAGCTGGGCGAGTAAAAACGAAATAACCGGAAAACACCGGAGGGACGGCTGTCCCTCCGGTGTTTGTTTTCATACCTCAGTTCAGCATATCGGCGTTGGTGTCGAACAGCTGGCGGATGCGCCGGCGCAGGGGCCGGTGGGTCGGGTCCGTCAGCTCCGGGTCACGCTCCATCAGCTGCCGGGCCGCCGTCTGGGCCTCGTCCAGCAGCCGCATGTCGCAGCTGAGGTCGGCGATCTTCATGGCCGGCAGACCGTGCTGCCGCTGGCCGAAGAAATCTCCCGGCCCCCGCAGCCGCAGGTCCTCCTGGGAGATGCGGAAGCCGTCGTTGGTCTGGGTCATCACCTTCAGCCGGGCCCGGGTCTCCTCATTCTGGCTGTCCGACAGCAGGATGCAGTAGCTTTTGGCCTTGCCCCGGCCCACCCGGCCCCGCAGCTGGTGCAGCTGGGACAGGCCGAACCGGTCGGCGTTTTCCACCACCATGCAGGTGGCGTTGGGCACGTCCACCCCCACCTCCACCACGGTGGTGGACACCAGGATGTCGCTTTCTCCGGCGGCAAAGGCCGCCATGACCTTCTCCTTCTCCCTGGGCTTCATCTTCCCGTGGAGCACCGCCACCCGCAGGTCCGGAAACACCTGCTCCTGCAGCTGCCTGGCGTAGGCCGTCACGGCCTTGCGCTCGTCGGGGATCTGGTCCGCCTCCCCCACCAGGGGGCACACGATGAAGATCTGCTGTCCCACCGCCGCCAGCTTCCGGATAAAGGCCTGCACCCGGGGGCGATAGCTCTCCCCCAGGGCGAAGGTGTCCACCTTCTGCCGCCCGGGAGGCAGCTCGTCGATCACCGACACGTCCAGGTCGCCATAGATCACCAGGGCCAGGGTCCGGGGGATAGGCGTGGCCGACAGCACCAGCAGGTGGGGGTCCTCCGCCTTCTGGGACAGGGCCGCCCGCTGGTTCACGCCGAACCGGTGCTGCTCGTCCGTTACCACCAGGCCCAGCTTCTGATACTGCACGTCCTCCGTCAGCAGGGCGTGGGTGCCGATGCACAGGTCGATGGACCCGTCCGCCAGCCCCGCTAAAATCTCCCGCCGCTCCTTGGCCCGGGTGGACCCGGTCAGCAGGGCGCACCGGATGGAAAACCGGGCCAGCAGCGGCGCCAGCCCCTGATAGTGCTGCCGGGCCAGAATTTCCGTGGGGGCCATCAGGGCCGTCTGCCACCCGTTTTCCACGGCGAACCAGATGCACGCCGCCGCCACCATGGTCTTGCCGCTGCCCACGTCCCCCTGGCACAGGCGGTTCATGGGCTTGCCGGACACCATGTCCTCCACGGCGTCGGCAATGGCCCGGCGCTGGGCCCCGGTCAGGGCAAAGGGCAGCCGCCGGTAAAAGGGCTCCATGCTCATCCGCCGGCAGGCCGGGCCTGCCACGTCCCGCCGCCGCTGCCGCAGCAGCTGCAGACCGCAGGTCAGCAGAAACAGCTCCTCGAACACCAGCCGCCGCCGGGCCACCTCCAGGGCCTCCGGCGAGGCGGGAAAGTGGATGTTCTCATATGCATAGTTTACATAACACAGCTTGTGGGCCTGCCGCACCTCATCCGGCAGCACGTCCGGCAGCAGCTCCCGGCAGGCGTCCAGCCCCTGGCGGGCGGCCCGGGCCATCAGCCCCTGGGTGACTCCGGCGGTCAGGGGATAGATGGGCATGATGCGCCCGGTGACCTGCTGCCGCCCCTCCGGCTCAAACAGGGGGTTGATCATCTGCTTGCGCCGCAGATTGTCCTCCACCTTGCCGAAAAAGACGCACACATCCCCCTGGTGCAGGGCGTCCCGCCGGTGCTCCATGTTGAAAAACACCAGGTCCAGGGATCCGCTGTCGTCCACCACCCGGGTCTTGGCGATGGTGCGGCCTCCGGAAATGCGATAGGCCGTCAGGTCCGCCGCCACCATGCCCCGGACGCATACGCTCTCCCCGGCGGTCAGCTCCCGGATGGGGCGGACCTGGGTCCGGTCCTCATACCCCCGGGGGAAATAGGCGATCAGGTCCCCCAGGGTGGTAATGCCCAGCTTTTCCAGGGCGGCGGCCCGGGCCTCGCCGATGCCCTTGATATATCGCACATTGGTGCCCAGGTCTGCCATAAGACCGCCTCCTTCGTCCTTATTTCCGGCGGTAGGTCACATATTGGAACGACACGCCGCCGGAGGTGAATGTCTCGCTTTGTTCCGCCTCTGTCCACGCACTGTCCCGGGATAAATCGGGGAAAAACGCGTCGGCCTGGGGCGCGGCGAAAATCCTCGTCAGATACACGGTGCTGCACCGGGGCAGCAGCTGCCGGTACACGCTTTCCCCGCCGATGACCACCGCGTCCTCCGGCACCTCCGCCAGGTCATGGATCACCTCCGCCCCCGGGGCGGTGAAATCCGTATCCCGGGTCAGCACCAGGTTCCGCCGGTCCGGCAGGCCCCGGCCCCCGGGGAGACTCTCCAGGGTCCGGCGGCCCATGACCACGGTTTTCCCCAGGGTCAGCTGCCGGAACCGCCGCAGGTCCTCCCGGATGTAAAACAGCAGAGCCCCCTCCCGGCCGATGCCGCCGTTTTCGCAGACGGCTGCAATGGCGATCATTCCTCGTCCTCCCCGTGGGGACGATGCAGCCACACCACCTGCTCCGGGGCCGGGGTCAGGCCCAGCTTTTTCTGCAGGGCGTGGGAGGCGGGGTTGTCCTCATACACATGGCAGAAGGGGGTCCAGCCCCGCTCCAGGTGCCACCGGATCAGCCAGCCCTCCAGGGCCATGGCCAGGCCCCGGCGGCGATGCTCCGGCAGGACCTCTAAAATGCCCATGCTGCCCTCGTGGTGCACACCGATGAAAGCCGCCAGCTGCCCATCTTCAAACAGGCCCCACAGCTGCCCCGCCTCCATCCGGCTGCGCAGATATGCCGCCTCGCCGTCCTCCGGGTGATAGTGGGCGGCGCACAGGGGGAGGTATTCCTCCGTTATAGGCCGCACCTCCGCGGCGGGGACCCGGGGCGGCTGGCTTTCGCCATAGACCCACTGGGTGCAGGGGACGCCCTTTTTCAGGCCAAAGGCCCGGGCCACCTCGTCACTGGCCCCCTGGGGGACGCAGAAAAGCCCCCCGTTTTCCAGCCCCAGGCGGCGCAGAAGCGCCGCCAGAGCCGGTCCGTCGGCGATATCGCTCATGACCAGGTGGTCATTCCGGACCACGCTGCCCTCCGGGCCCCGGTACAGCAGATGTTCCTCCCCTTTTCGCAGCAGCACCTGATCCACGTTGGCGCTGTTCCATTTGTTATGCATACGGATTCTCCCTCTTTCCTTAGTGGTGTCTTTTCCCCCTATTATACCTTCTGTCGAGGAAAATGTAAACTTCCTTTCCGGTGGTAAACGTGCTATACTGGGGAAAACCCTGAAAGGAGGGACGCCATGACCAAGGATGAGCTGCGGCAGAAGGCCAACGATCTGCCTCTGGCCCCGGGGGTCTATCTGATGATGGACAAAACCGGTAAGGTGATCTATGTGGGCAAGGCCAAAAAGCTGAAAAACCGCGTCAGCCAATATTTCCAGGACACCGCCTCCCACAACGAAAAGACCCGGGCCATGGTGTCCCAGGTGGACCATTTCGACACCATCTTCGTCTCCACGGAGTTCGAGGCCCTGATCCTGGAAAACTCTCTCATCAAGCGCCACATGCCCCGGTACAACATCCTGCTGAAGGACGACAAGGGCTATCCCTTTGTGCGGCTGGACGCCGACGCGGCCTACCCCCGCTTCTCCCTGGTGGGAAAGACCGCTGACGACGGCGCGAAATATTTCGGCCCCTTCGGCGGCCGGCGGGAGACCCGGCTGGCCATCGAGGCGGTGTGCGGGGCCCTGCACCTACCCACCTGTGCCCGCCAGTTTCCCCGGGACATCGGCAGGGAGCGGCCCTGCCTGAATCACCACATTGGCCGCTGCGACGGCTTCTGCCGCCCGGACGGCCCCGGCCAGGCGGAGTATCAGGCCCGGATCCGCCAGGCGGTGCGGATCTTCAGCGGCCACTACCGCCAGCTGACGGCGGAGCTGCAGCAGGAGATGGAGCAGGCGGCGGAGGAGCTGAACTTTGAGAAGGCCGCCGCCCTGCGGGACCGCATCCGGGCCATCTCCGTGCTGGGCAAGACCCAGCAGGTCATCGCCGGAGTCTGCGCCGACACGGACGTGTGGGGCGTGTACCCGGGCCAGGTCCGCTGCGGCAGCGCCGTGCTGCACATTGAGGACGGCAATCTTCTGGGCCGGGAGGTGGAGGTGTTCTCCGCCGCCGCCGACCAGGAGGAGGCGGACATTCTCTCCGCCGTGCTGAGCCAGTATTACCTGGACCGCCAGGCCCTGCCCCGAGAGATTCTGGTGCCCTGCGAGCTGGAGGATATGGACACCTTCGCTGCCCTGCTGACAGGCCGGGCCGGGCACCGGGTGATCCTGCGGGTGCCCCAGCGGGGAGAGCGGGCGGAGCTGCTGCGCATGGCCCGCCGCAACGCCCGGGAGGAGGTGGAGCGCATCACCTCCGACGCCGAGCGCACCAGCAAGACCCTGGAGCAGCTGGGGACCCTGGCCGGGCTGGCGGAGGCCCCCCGGCGGCTGGAATCCTACGACATTTCCCACACCGCCGGGCAGGACATGGTGGCCTCCATGGTGGTGTTCGCGGACGGACGGCCCCTGAAGCGGGACTATCGCCGGTTCCAGGTAAAGACCCTGGACCACGCCGACGACCTGCGGGCCATGGAGGAGGTGCTGGAGCGCCGGTTCCGGCGGTATCTGGAGGGGGACGAGCACTTTGCCCCCCTGCCGGACCTGCTGCTGATGGACGGCGGCCAGCTCCAGGCGGAGGCCGCCTGCCATGTGCTGGAAAGGCTGGGCCTCACCGTGCCGGTGCTGGGCATGGTAAAAGATGACCGCCACCGGACCCGGGCGCTGGTAACGGCGGAGGGCCAGGAGCTGGGCATCCAGCAGAGCCCGCCCCTGTTCGCCTTAGTGGGCCGGGTGCAGGAGGAGGTCCACCGCTTCGCCATCACCTATCACCACGAAAAGCACACGAAATCCGCCCTGACCTCCCGGCTGGACGGCATCCCCGGGGTGGGAGACGTCCGGAAAAAGGCCCTTTTGAAGCACTTCAAAAGCGTCCGGGCCATTGAGCAGGCGGAGCTTCTGCAGCTGGAGGCGGTGCTGCCCAAGGCCGCCGCCCGGGCGGTATACGACCACTTTCACAAGGAGGAGACGTCGTGAAAACCTACGCCACCCTTGGCCCCGCCTGCTGCCGGGCGGACCTGCTGACGGAACTGCTGGACATGGGGCTGACGGGCTTCCGCCTGAACCTGTCCCACACCACCCTGGCGGCCTGCCGCCCCTGGACGGAGGCGGTGCAGCAGGCCCGGGAGGCCTCCGGCCGTCCGGCGGAGCTGATCGTCGATATGCGGGGGCCGGAGCTGCGGATGGGGCCCCTGTCCCGTCCCGTGACCCTGACGGCGGGGGAGACCGTGACCCTGGGCCCCGGGGGCCTGCCGGTGGAGCCGGATATTCTGGCCGCCGTGGCCCCGGGGCAGGAGATTTTGCTGGATGACGGCCTGATGGCCCTGCGGGCGGAGACCTGCGGCCGGGCCGTCACCTGCACCGTCACCCGGGGCGGGGTGCTGGAAAGCCGGAAAAGCATCACCCTGCCCGGGGTGGAGCTGTGCCGTCCGGCCCTGACGGCCCAGGACCTGCTGGACCTGGACGCCGCCGCCGGACAGGGGGTCACGGCGGTGATGCAGCCCTTTGTCCGCAGCCGCCATGAGCTGGAGGAGGTCCGGGCAGCCCTGGCCCGCCGGGGTCTGGAGCACCTCACGATATTCGCCAAGGTCGAGGACCGGCGGGGCTGGCAGAGTCTGCCCCAATGGATGGACGCCTGCGACGTGGTCACCGTGGCCCGGGGAGACCTGGGCAGCAATCTGGGGCTTCTGCACCTGCCCGCCGCCCAGAAGGACATTGCCGCCCGGTGCCGCCGGGCCGGGAAGCCCTTCCTGGTGGTGACCCAGCTGCTGCACACCATGACGGAGCACCCCACCCCCACCCGGGCGGAGGTGCTGGACGTGTACAACGCCGTGCTGGACGGGGCGTCGGCCCTGATGCTCACCGGGGAAACGGCCCGGGGCCGGTATCCGGCTCAGGCGGTCCGCTGGCTGCTGGACATCGCCCGCCAGGCGGAGTGACGCGGCGGCTTTCTTCAAATTTCACAAAAACCTCTTTTCAAGATTGTCCGCCGGTGGTATAATGTTTCCATTATTTTGTACTACAGGGGGAATCACAGCCATGAAAAAGACCGTTTTACGCAAATATGCCCAGCTCATCGCCCAGACCGGTGTCAACGTGCAGCCCGGCCAGGAGGTGTTCATCGCCGCCGACCTGGATCAGCCGGAGTTTGTGAAGATGCTGGTGGAGGAGTGCTACAAGCGCAAGGCCAAGAAGGTGGTGGTGGACTGGAGCTATCAGCCCCTGCAGAAGCTGCACTACCGCTATCGCACCATGACCACCCTGTCCAAGCTGGACAACTATGAGGAGGCCCGCTGGCAGCACTATGTGGACACCATCCCCTGCCGCATCTATCTGCTGTCGGAGGACCCCGACGGCCTCAACGGCATCAACCAGGAGAAGATGGCCAAGTCCCAGCAGCGGCTCTATCCCACCATCCGCAAATACCGGGACCAGATCGAGAACAAGTATCAGTGGTGCATCGCCGCCGTGCCCGGCGCGGCCTGGGCCAAGAAGCTGTTCCCGGGCCTGCGCACCAGCCAGGCTATGGAGAAGCTGTGGGAGGCCATTCTGTCCACCAGCCGGGTGGATGAGGACCCCTTGGCCGCCTGGGACGCCCACAACCAGGACCTTCACGACCGGTGCCAGTATCTCAACAGCCTGCACCTGCGGCAGCTGAAGTATAAGAGCGCCAACGGCACGGACCTGACCGTGGGGCTGATCCCGGAGGGGCAGTTCTGCGGCGGCGGCGAAACCAGCCTGCAGGGGATCTTCTTCAACCCCAACATCCCCACCGAGGAGTGCTTCACCTCCCCCATGAAGGGCCAGGCCGAGGGCATCGTCTATTCCACCAAGCCCCTGAGCTATCAGGGTCAGCTCATCGACGAGTTCTGGATCCGCTTCCACGAAGGCAAGGCCGTGGAGTGGAACGCCCAGGTCAACAACGACCTGCTGACCAAGCTCATCACCATGGACCAGGGCAGCTGCTATCTGGGCGAGTGCGCCCTGGTGCCCTTCGACTCCCCCATCAACCAGTCCGGCCTGCTGTTCTATAACACGCTGTTTGACGAGAATGCCTGCTGCCACCTGGCCCTGGGCATGGGCTTTGCCGACACCATCCGGGACTTCCAGAGCAAGACCCTGGAGGAGTGCCGGGCCATGGGCGTCAACGACTCCATGGTCCACGAGGACTTCATGATCGGCTCGGCGGACCTATCCATCGACGGCGTATGCGAAGATGGGAAAACCGTCCCCCTGTTCCGGAACGGCACCTGGGCCTTCTGATACGCAAACGAGCAAAAAATACCGCCGGAAAATCCGGCGGTATTTTTCTATGGATACCGTACAGGAGAGGGTCGGTCCCCGCACAGGTGATCCCGCAGATAGGGCGCTTTTCGCCCCCTATACTCATGAAACACCAAAGCGGCGAATCTGCAACCGGTTTTTTCAAAAAATTTTAAAAAAAATTCCCGGAGCGGTGCTCCGGGAATTGCAGACCTATTTTGTGCGGATGAACAGCACGCCCAGGGTTCCGGGGCCGCAGTGGGAGGTCACGGTGGAACCGGCGTTGGTTTCGATGATCTCCTCAAAGTCCGGGGCCAGCTCCAGGATCTTCTGCCGCACGGCCTCCACCGCCTCCGGGGCGCAGCGGGTGTGGGTGATGAACACCCGGTGCTTGTTGATGTCGTCCCGACCCCGCAGCCGGTCGTCAGCATATTGCTGCATCACCTTGTCGATGGGGCCGCGATACTTCTTGCCGGGGGTCATTTTGCCGTCCTTCACTTCGATGCAGGGCTTCAGCTTCAGCAGGTTTCCGCCGAAGGCGCTGAGGGCCGAACAGCGGCCGCCCTTGTACAGATAGTCCAGCCGGTCGATGACGAAGCTGGCCTCCACCTGGGGAGCCAGGTCCGTGCAGGCCTTCTGGATCTCCTCCGCCGTCTGTCCGGCGGCGGCCAGCTCCGCCCCGTGGAGCACCAGCAGGCCCTGGCCGGTGGAGAGGTTCCGGGAATCCACCACATACACCTGGCCGATGTCCGCCGCCGCGATGCAGGCGTTCTGGTAGGAGCTGGAAAAGTCGCTGCTGATGCAGAAGTGCACGATGCTGTACCCCTGCTGGCGCCAGTGGCGAAACTCCCGGACATAGTCAAACACGTTGACGGCGCTGGTCCGGGGCAGCTGCCCGCTGGCGTCCACATAGTCATAGATGATTTCCGGCGTGATCTCCACGCCGTCGCGGCCCACCTTGTCGCCGCAGTGCACCGACAGGGGGGTGATGGCAATGTCGTACTTTTCGATCAGCTCCGGCGATAAGTCGCAGGTGCTGTCCGAGGTGATCTTTACCTTCATTTGCTGCTTTTCTCCTTACGTTAAGGCCCCGGGCCGGGCCCGGCGGCGATTTGAGCAAGAGTTTTCCCCAATTCTTCCTTTTGCGGCGCTTCCAAAACTGCCGCGCATGATATTATATCGGAAAAGCCCCCGGGATGCAAGGAAAACTTACCGTTTACACGGAAAAAAGTGCGGCAGTTCTCGTGAACTGCCGCACTTTTGTGATTTTATTCCTCAAAGAGACTGGCCTGGTAGGGCAGGCCCGCCTGGCCGATATTCCGGCGCTGGGCGGCGTTTTCCTCCGTCAGCGCGTCAGTAATGGCCATTTTGCGGATGATGTTCCGCACGGTGGCGTCCAGGGCCGTCCCCTCCCGATAGTCGGCAGGGAAGATGAAGTCCACCCGCCCCTTGGCCAGCAGGTCCTCCACCCCCTGGCGGTTCTCCTGCTGATACACGGCGATGGCCTGGCCGCCATAGGCCCGCATCATCTTCATGCACGGCACGTCGGACAGTCCGTCGCCGATGTAGATCATGTTGGTAAAGGGCACCCGCTTGCTGTCGTCGGGCATGGAGTCGTTCAGGCTCTTGTCGTCGGACACGTCCAGAACGCCCTTGTTGATGCGATAGACGAACTGGGTCTTGTTGGTGAAGTTCACGTCCAGCTTGGGCCAGGAGGCCAGCCCGTCCCGGTCATAGAAGAACTCACAGGCGTAGATCTCCCGGAACTCCCGGGCGATGCCGCTGCCCTCGATGATCTCCCGCAGGCCGGAGGAGATGACATAGTGCTCCACCTGCACCCCCTGACTGCGGCCGAAGGCGTTGATGCGGCCGAACCACTCCGCCACCCCGGGGAACAGCTCCAGGCTGTGGCCGCAGCGCACCAGAAACTCCCGGTCCAGCCGGATGTTCTGGGCCCGGCACTCGGCGATCATAGTGTACATATACGCCAGAAGGCCGTCCATGCGGTTCTCCCGGCCGAAATCGTTGGCCTTTTTCCAAAACTCCGCCGGGGTATAGCCCAGGGCCGGGATAAAGGCGTAGTCCTCCATATCCGTGGTGCACAGGGTCTTGTCAAAGTCATACAGCAGGGCCACGATGGGCGTCATACTGCCACCTCCTTGCAGATAAGGCAAAAGCGGCCGCCGGGCCGCTTTTGACAGAATGATTCACCGCCGGTCGCCGCCGTTGTAGTTGCGGCCAAACTGCAGGTCCTCCAGATTCAGCTTGAAATCCAGGGGGAAGGGGGACTCCTCCTCTTTCTTCTCCTGAAACTCCGGCTGCGGCTCCGGTTCGGCGGCAGACTCCGGCTGGGGGGCCTCCTCCTGGGGAACAGGCTCCGCGTCCGCCACGGGCACGGCGTTCTCCTCCGGGGCGGTCAGGGTCACCGCCTCGTTCTCCGGCTCCTGGTCCTCCTGCTCCGGGGCATTGCGCTCCGGCAGAGAATCCAGAAACGCCAGCTGCTGGGCGCACAGGTCCCGGCTGCGCTGGATAAAGTCCTCCGTCTCGCTCTGGGCCGTTGCCAGCTTCTCCCAGGAATCCCGGATCTCCTGCTGGAGCTGCCGGGCCTGGACATCCGCCTCGCCCCGGGCGTCGGCAAGGATCTGCTCCGCCTGGGCCTGGGCATCGGCGATGGTTTTTTCCTTCTCCGCCTGGGCGTCGGCCACCATCTGGGCCGCCATCTTCTGGGCCGCCAGCAGGGTGGAACGCATGGCGTCCTCGGTGGCCCGGTATTCCTCCACCTTTTCCGCCAGCATCTTCAGCTTGGCCTTCAGGGTGGTGTTGTCCTTATACAGGGCGGTATAATCCTCCGTCAGACCGTCCAGAAACTCGTCCACGGCGGTCATGTTATAGCCGCTGGTCAGGCCGGTGGACTTGGGAAAGGTTTTTTCGGAAACTTCCTGGGGTGTGTACATGCTCTATCCCTCCGTATTCTCTCTCGGTCCGTCACATATACAGGCCGCTGTTTTCCAGTCCGTCGATCAGGTCCCCCATCAGGTCCACCGAATAGGGGGTGACGATATAGGTCTTGGCCGCCACGCGCTTGACGTTGCCGCTGGTGGCGTAGGCCACGCCGGACACGAAGTCCAGCAGACGCCGGGCGATATCCGGGTCGGTGTTCTCCATATTCATCACCACCGTGCGCTTTTCCATCAGATGGTCAGCAATGGTGTTGGCATCCTCGTCAAACTTCACCGGCTTCATCAGCACCACCTTCAGCTGCCCGGCGGAGTTGATGTTCACCACCTTGCTGCGGCGGTCGTCGCTGCGGCGCTCCTCGTCCCGGCGGGGACGCTCCGGGCGCTCCTCCTGATACTCCTCCGGTTCATCCTCCTCGTCATAGGGGTGGATAAACTTTCTGAACTCGTCCTTCAGGCTCATATGCGTCCCTCCTGCTCTTTATTTCGTATAGTCCCGCGCGCCGAAGATCGCCGTGCCCACCCGGATCATGTTGCTGCCGCACCGGATGGCGTCGGCGAAGTCGCCGCTCATGCCCATTGAGAGATATTCCATCTTATTATCGTATATTTTTGCATTGATGTCAACATAAAGCCAGCGCATTTTCTCGAAATATGCCAAATTTCCGTGGGGCTCCGCCGCCACCGGGGGGATGGTCATCAGTCCCCGCACCTGCACGTGGGGCAGGGCCCGGGCCATCTCCGCCGCAGCGTGGATCTGATCCGGGGAAAAGCCGCTTTTGGCGGCCTCGCCGCCGATGTTCACCTCCAGCAGGATATCCTGGCAGAGCTCCAGTCTTCCGGCGGCCTTTTCGATCTCCTGCAAAAGCTCCGCGCTGCCCACAGACTGGATCAGATCGGCCTTGCCCACCACCTGGCGGACCTTGTTGCGCTGCAAATGGCCGATAAAGTGCAGGGGACGGCCCTCATAGGCGTTTTCCGCCAGCTTGGCGGTCATCTCCTGGACCCGGTTTTCCCCCAGGGCGTCAATACCGGCGGCAATGGCCTCCTGGCAGGCGGCAGCGTCGTTCATTTTGCTGGCGCCCACCAGGATGATGTCGGCGCCGGTGCGGCCGGTCTCCCGGGCCGCCTGGTCCATCTGCTGCCGGACGGCGGCAATGTTCTCCGCAATAGACATAGTGAAAGCCTTCCTTTCCCGTATTAATCTCCTGTCAATATCTGTGAGCCGTCCAGGGTGACGCCGGTCATGATGACCTCGTCCCCGGGACGCAGGGTGTCCAGTCCGTCGGTGTTCTGGGGCACCGACACCAGCACATAGTCATCTCCCTGGTACACCATGTCCACCGGCTTGAACCGGGAGAAGCTGCCCTGGGCGCAGTAAACCCCCAGGGTCCCGTCCTCCTGCTGCCGCAGGCACACGGAGGGCAGACGCAGCCCGGTGTAGCTGTGGAGCACGATCTGGGCCGTCTGGTGCCGCAGCTGGGTGGTCTCCGCCAGATACTCCCGGCAGGCCAGCACCACCACGCACCGGCCGTCCTCCGCCGGGCCGACGGAGTGGACCGTGGCGGCGATGTCATCGGTGATGCCTTTGGTCAGCCGCAGGGACACGTTGCCGCAGCCGGCGATGCGCTGGGCCTCCTCCTGGGTGACGGCGGCGGCATAGTACCAGGTGTTGCCGTAGATGAGCTTTCCCACGTTGGCGTTATTCTCCCCGGCGGTGAGCTTGTCCAGGGCGCTGGGGGTCAGGTCATCCAGCCCCGCCGGGGTCAGCACGGACTCGTATCCGTCGCACACGGCGGAGTAGGTCCCCGCCCGGGGGGCGGTGATGTTGGCCGCGCCGGTGAGTCCCGCCTGCAAAGAGTCGATCTCGTCCTGCACGGCGGTGATCTCGGCCTTGATCTCCTGGCTGGAGGTATAGGCCCGGCTGCGCTTGACGATGGCGGCCTTCAGCTGGGACAGGTCGCCGGAGGCGGCGGTATAGTCCCCGTCAGTGAGGTTCTTCCGCAGGGCCATGATGTCGTCGGAGATGGAGCCGTCCAGCTTCAGGGCGGCGTCGGGGTTCAGGTAGGAGGACAGGGCATACTCCAGCTGCTCCAGCTGGAGCCGCTTGGCCTGGATCTGGGCCACGGCCTCCAGGGCCCCGGGGCTGTCATAGGTGGCGGCGATGACCTGGCCCTGGCCCACCTTCTCCCCCTCCTCCCGGGTGGGACTCAGGGTCCCGGCATCGGTGCGGAAGGTCTCCTCCTCCCGCACCAGCCAGCCGGAGGCCTCCACGGCATCCTCCGTGGTGCTGGTATACACCCGGGTGGTGGCGTAGGGGTTCGTCAGATACCGCACCCCCTGGACCAGGAAATAGAACACCACCGCCGCCGCCAGGGCAATGGACAGAATTTTGAATACGCGGGTGGATTTCATAACGTACCTCCTTTGGCGATTCCCGGGAATCCATTCATTTCGTAGGGCGGGGCCCACGTGCCCCGCCGCCGGTCAGGTCTGCGCCTCCGGGTCGTACAGGGCCACCGGGTGTAGCGGGACAATCGTAGATATAGCGTGCTTATAAATCACCTGCTGCCTGCCGTCGGTGTCCAGCACCACGGTGAAGCTGTCGAAGCCGGTGACGCTGCCCCGCATCTGGAAACCGTTCATCAGAAACACGGTCACGGGCAGGCTCTGCTTGCGGACTTTGGTCAAAAAGATGTCCTGAAGGTTGTTTTTCTGCATAACGAATGCTCCTTTTCTCTTTGTGCGGACGGCTGTCCGCCTGCCCTTATCCTAAGCCATGGGCCGTGAGAAAATCTGTCGCATTCTGGAGAGCCGCCGGGAAATCCGGCTCCTTGTCCCAGTAGATCCAGTGGATCGCCGGGTTCCGCCGCAGCCAGGTCAGCTGCCGCTTGGCATATTGGCGGGAGCGGAGCTTGACCTCCTCCACCGCCTGGTCCGCCGTGGCCGTGCCGTCGGCCACCGCCAGGAACTGCTTGTATCCGATGGCCTGCAGGGCCGTGGCGTCCCGGGGAAGGCCCCCGGCCAGAAGCGCCTGCACCTCCTGCAAAAGCCCCCGGCGGACCATCTCGTCCACCCGGCGGTCGATGCGCTCCCGCAGGTCCGCCCGGTCCCGGAAGCTCAGCCCGATATACACCGCCTGGTACCGGTCCGGCTTTTCCCGGCCCCGCCTGTCCCGCCGGGACATGGGCTCCCCGGTCTCCTCATATACCTCCAGGGCCCGGAGGATGCGCTTTTCGTCCCGCAGGTGCAGCCGCGCCGCCGTCTCCGGGTCCACGGCCTCCAGCCGCCGCAGCATCTCCCGGGGCCCCAGCTCCCGCAGCTCCTGCTGAAGCCGCAGGCGGGTCTGCCCCCCCTGGCAGCCGGGGGCAAAGTCGTCTCCCCGGATCAGGGCGTCCAGGTACAGGCCCGTGCCTCCGGCCAGCACCGGGAGCTTTCCCCGGCTGAGAATATCCTGGATGCAGGCGTCCGCCGCCTGGCAGAACCGGGCCGCAGACCACTGCTCCGCCGGGTCCGCCACGGCGATCATGTGATGGGGGACCCCCTCCATCTCCTCCGCCGTGGGGGCGGCGGTGCCGATGGTCATGCCCCGGTAGATCTGCATGGAGTCCACGGACACCACCTCGCCGTTCAGCCGCCGGGCCAGAGCCACGGCCATTTTCGTTTTTCCGCTGGCGGTGGGACCCACCACACACAGGACCCTGGGGGCCATAGGCCGCTCCTTTCCGGGCGTCACGCCCGCTTGAACATTTTTTCCACCTGGTATTTGCTGAGCTTCACCGCCACCGGGCGGCCATGGGGGCAATACTGGATCTCCCCGGACTGGACCCGGTCCACCAGACGCCGCAGCTCGGCGGGGTCGGTGTGCATCCCGGCCTTGATGGCGGATTTGCAGGCCATGGTGGACAGCAGGCTGTCCCGGGCCGCGTCCGGGTCCGCCCGGTTCAGCCGCAGGTCCTCCGCCAGCTCCTCCAGGGCCCCGGCGGGGTCGTCGATATCGCCGGGTACCTCCCGCACCAGCACCGCGCCGCCGAAATCCTCGCACCGGAAGCCATACCGCTCCAGCAGCGGCAGCTGCTCCAGCATCGCCGCGCAGTCCTCCGGCGGCAGCTCCACCGCCAACGGCTCCAGCAGGGTCTGGGTCATCACCGGCTCCGCGGCGGCCTTCAGCGCGTCAAACCGCACCCGCTCATGGGCGGCGTGCTTGTCGATAAGCCACACGTTCTCCTCCTCGTCCTCGCAGATGATATAGGTCCGCAGCACCTCCCCGGCGATGCGCCAGGGGGCCTCCCTGGGCGGCTCCAGGGTCACCTGCTCCGGCAGGGATACCGTCTCCTGCACAGGCGGTTCCTCCCGCACAGGCGCCGGTTCCTGCGGCTCTGCCGCAGGGGCCGGGGACGGCGGGGTGATGTGATAGCTGACGCCGGGCCGGGCCGTGGGGGCCGTGAAGGCCTTCCCCGGCTCCGGGGCCACGTCCCGCACCGCCAGGGCCGGCTGTTCCGCCGGGTGCACCGGCCGGGCCGGGGCGGCGGGCCGGGCAGTATAGCTGCCCAGCGGCGGCTTCTCCGGCTGGGGCTTCTGCTGCTGCCGGAACTCCTGGGCGGTCATGGTCCGGTAAAAGGGCTTTTCCTCCTGCCGGGCGGGCTGTTCCGCCCGGTTCAGGGCGTCCATGACGGTATAGTACACCGCGTCAAAGGCGGTTTTGTCGGATACGAATTTCACCACGGTCTTGGCCGGGTGCACGTTCACGTCCACCCGGTCCTCCGGCAGGGTCAGATGCAGCACGCAGCCGGGGAACTTCCCCTTCAGCAGGCGGTTGCGGTACGCCTCCTCCAGGGCCGCCGACAGCAGCTGGCTTTTCACGAACCGGCCGTTGACGAAGAACAGCTGGCGGCCCCGGGTGCCGTGGCCGTTCAGGGGCCGGGTCACATAGCCCGACACCTGCACGTCGCCGCCGCAGCCCCGGACCTCCTGCAGGCCCATGGCGAAGTCCCGGCCCATGGCCGCGTATACGGCGGACAGCAGCTGCCCGTCGCCGGGGGTGTGGAGCACCTCGGCCCCGTCCCGCAGCAGCTTGAAGGACACCTCCGGATGGCTCAGGGCCAGGTGCTGGACGATGCCCGCCACGGCGGCTCCCTCGGCGCTGTCCTTTTTCATGAATTTCATCCGGGCGGGGGTGTTGTAAAACAGGTCCCGCACGCAGATGGTGGTGCCCTCCGGGCACCCGATCTCCTCCACCTGGCCCGGCACGCCCCCCTCCAGATGCAGGGAGGCCCCGGTCTGGGCCCCGGTCTGGCGGGTGAAAATATCCACCCGGGACACGGCGGAAATAGCGGCCAGCGCCTCCCCCCGGAAGCCCAGGGTGCCGATGGCAACCAGGTCCCCGGCGGTGCGCAGCTTGCTGGTGGCATGGCGCAGAAACGCCGTGGGCAGCTGCTGGGGCGCGATGCCGCAGCCGTTGTCCGTCATCCGCAGATAGGTGAGGCCCCCGTGCTGCACCTCCGCCACGATGGCGGTAGCCCCGGCGTCCAGGGCGTTTTCCAGCAGCTCCTTGGCCACGCTGGCGGGCCGCTCCACCACCTCGCCGGCGGCGATCAGGTCCGCCACGTGCCGGGGCAGGCATTGAATATCAGGCATAGAGTTGTCCTTTCGTGTTACGTCAGCTTCTTTTTCAGCTCATACAGCAGCTGCAGGGCCTCCAGGGGCGTCAGGGAGTCCACCTGGGCCCGGCGCAGCCGGTCGATGACCTCCCCCTCGGCCACGGCGGCAAAGGACACCTGGTCCTCCCGGGGAGCGGGGGCTGCCGCCGGGTGGCCGGACTCCTCCTCCAGCTGCCGGAGGATTTTTCTGGCCCGGGACACCACCGCCTCCGGCAGGCCCGCCAGCTTGGCCACCTCGATGCCGTAGCTGCGGTCCGCGCCGCCGGGGACGATCTTCCGCAGGAACACGATCTCCTCCCCCCGGGTGCGGACGGCGATGTTATAGTTCTTCACGCCGGGAAGGGTCCCCTCCATGGCGGTCAGCTCGTGATAGTGGGTGGCAAACAGGGTCTTGGCCCCCAGGCGCTTGGGGTCGGCGCAGTATTCCAGCACCGCCCGGGCGATGCTCATGCCGTCGAAGGTGGAGGTGCCCCGGCCGATCTCGTCCAGGATCAGCAGGCTGTCGGCGGTGGCGGTGCGCAGAATGTCGCTGACCTCCGTCATCTCCACCATAAAGGTGGACTGTCCCGCCGACAGGTCGTCGGAGGCCCCGATGCGGGTGAAGATCCGGTCCACGATGCCAAGCCTTGCGGCCTTGGCCGGGACAAAGGACCCGATCTGGGCCATGAGCACCATCAGCGCCACCTGGCGCATATAGGTGGACTTGCCCGCCATGTTGGGGCCGGTGATGATGGACACCCGGTCCTCGCTGCGGCCCATATAGGTGTCGTTGGGCACAAACAGGGCGTCAGGCCGCATGGCCTCCACCACCGGGTGGCGTCCCTGGTGGATTTCGATGACCCCGGACTCGTCCACCGCCGGGCAGCAGTAGTTGTTCTTCACTGCCACCGCCGCCAGGGAGCACAGGCAGTCCGCCTCCGCCACGGCGGCGGCGGTGGCCTGGATCCGGGCCACATGGCCGCTCAGCTCCTGCCGCAGGCGGGTGAACAGCTCATATTCCAGGGCCGACACCCGGTCCGAGGCGGACAGAATGTCGTGCTCCAGGTCCTTCAGCTCCTGGGTAATATAGCGCTCGCCGTTGACCAGGGTCTGCTTGCGGATATAGGTATCCGGCACCTGGTCCTTGAAGGAGTTGGACACCTCGATGTAGTATCCGAATACCTTGTTGTATCCGATCTTCAGGGTGCGGATGCCGGTTTTCTCCTTTTCGGCGGCCTCCATGGAGGCGATGACGCCCTTGCCGCCATGGAGGATGCTCCGCAGGCGGTCCACCTCCGGGTCGAAGCCCTCCCGGATGAACTCCCCCTCCCGGACGGAGAAGGGGGGATCGTCGCACAGGGTGCGGCCGATGAGGTCCGTCAGGTCCTCCAGGGGGTCCAGCTGGGCCAGCTCCCCCAGGCGGCCCCGGTCAAAGGCCGACAGCAGCTCCTTTACATGGGGAAGCCGCGCCATGGCGTTTTTCAGGGATACCACGTCCCGGCCCCCGGCGGTGCCGTATACAATGCGGCCCACCAGCCGCTCCATGTCGCCGATGCCGGACAGGGCCAGGGCCAGCTCCTCCCGGGTCATGGTGTGGTCCACCAGCTGGCCCACGGCGCCGCTGCGGCGGGTGATGGCCGTTACGGACAGCAGGGGCCGCTCCAGCCAGCTGCGGAGCATCCGCCCGCCCATGGGGGTCTTGGTCTTGTCCAGCACCCACAGGAGGCTGCCCTTTTTCTCCTTGCTGCGCAGGGTCTCCGTCAGCTCCAGATTCCGCCGGGCCGTCAGGTCCAGCTCCATAAACTGCCCCTGCTGATAATAGTCCAGGTCGTCCACATGGCGCAGGTCGGTTTTCTGCGTCTCGTGGAGATAGCCCAGCAGGGCTCCCAGCGACAGCGCCGCCGCGGGATTCCCCTTGGGCAGCCGGGCGGCGGCCTCGTCGCCGAACTGGGTGCGGACGGTCCTTTCCGCCTCCTGCAATTGAAAGCGCCCGGCAGGCAGCCGCTCCACATGGCAGTGGAGCTTATCCTGCATCAGACTCAGCAGCGGCCCGCAGTCGTAGGCCGCCTGGTTCACCACCGCCTCCGCCGGGGAAAACCGCCCCAGCTCGTTGAGCAGGTGCTCCGCCCGGTCCGGACCCTGGAAGGCGGTGACGTGGGTCTTGCCAGTGGAGATGTCGCACACGCTGAAGCCCGCGCAGGTGTCGTCCAGATACAGCCCCGCGCAGAAGTTGGAGCGTCCCTCCTCCAGGCAGGCCGCGTCAATGACCGTGCCGGGGGTCACCACCCGGATGATGTCCCGGTCCACCAGCCCCTTGGCCGTGGCAGGGTCCTCGGTCTGCTCGCAGATGGCTACCTTGTAGCCCTTGGCGATGAGCCGGGCGATATACGCGTCCGAGGCGTGATAGGGGATGCCGCACATGGGGATCTTCTCCTCGAAGCTCTTGTTCTTGTCCTTATCCCGGGTGGTCAGGGTCAGGTCCAGCTCCTTGGACGCCTTCCGGGCGTCGTCGCCGAACATCTCGTAAAAATCTCCCAGCCGGAAAAACAGGATGGCGTCCTGATTCTGTTCCTTAATCTGCAGATACTGCTTCATCATGGGGGTCAGCTCTGCCATGGTTTCACCCGCGCTTTCTGCCGCATAGGCGGCTGATCTGTCGAATGGTGGTGGAAAACATTGTTGAAAAGTGCAAAACTTATTGTTCTATGGGGCATATGCCCGCTTCGCGGCGTTGGCCGTGGTATCTTATGCATCAAAAGAACAACGTTCTTTTGATGCAGGAAGCATCTCCCCGAACAGGGCCCAGGTGTTGCTGTCGGTGATCTTCACGTCCCGATACTGGCCCAGGGCGGACTTGTCCCCCACCAGGTGCACCAGCCGTCCCCCCGCCGTCCGGGCGGACAGGGGCCACCGGGCGTCGTCGGTTTCGCCGTCCACCAGCACCCGCAGGGTCCGGCCCACATACCCGGCGTGGAGCCGGGCGGAAATCTCGTTCTGGGTGCTGCACAGAATGTCGAACCACTTCTGCTTCTCCGCCCGGGGCACCGGATCGTCCATTTTGGCCGCCGGGGTACCGGGCCGGGGGGAGAAGATGAAGGTAAACAGGGCGTCGAATTCCACCTGCCGCACCAGGTCCACCGTCTCCATGGCCTCGGCCTCCGTCTCGCCGGGGAAGCCGATAATCACGTCCGACGTCAGCACCAGGTCCGGCATGACCTTCCGGGCATAGCCGATCAGGTCCAGGTATTTCGCCCGGTCATAGGGGCGGTTCATGGCCCGCAGCACCCGGTCGCTGCCGGACTGCACCGGCAGGTGCAGCTGGTGGGCCACATGGCGGCTTTGGGCCATGGTGTCGAACAGCTTAAAGCTGGCGTCCTTGGGCTGGGACGACATGAAGCGGATCAGGTAGTCGCCGTCGATCTTGTCCAGCTCCCGCAGCAGGTCCGCAAAGTCCCAGGGCTCCGGCAGGTCCTTTCCGTAGGAGTTCACGTTCTGGCCCAGCAGGGTGATCTCCTTGAAGCCCTCCGCCGCCAGCTGGCGGACCTCCTCCACGATCTTCTCCGGGGCGCGGCTGCGCTCCCGGCCCCGGACATAGGGGACGATGCAGTAGGAGCAGAAGTTGTTGCACCCGTACATGATGGACACCCACGCCCGGACCCGGCCCTCCCGGACCACGGGCATCCCCTCGGCAATGGAGCCGTGCTCGTTCTCCACGGAGAACACCCGGCCCCGGCGGGTATACACCCGGTACAGCAGCTCCGGGAACTTCCACAGGGCCTGGGGCCCGAACACCAGGTCCACATGGCGATAGCTCTCCCGGACCTTCCGGGCCACCTCCGGCCGTTGGGCCATGCAGCCGCACAGGCAGATGATCTGCTCCGGGTTCGCCTTTTTCGTGTGGGTCAGGGCGCCCAGGGTGCCGTATACCCGCTTTTCCGCATGGTCCCGGATGGCGCAGGTGTTCATCACCACAATGTCCGCCCGGGCGGCATCGTCGGTGAACTCGCACCCCATGTCCCGCAGCATCCCCAGGATATGCTGGCTGTCGGCCACGTTCTGCTGGCACCCGAAGGTGTCCACCAGAGCCAGAGGCGTCCGGCCCCGGGCCTGGTGCATGGCGTGGATTTTTTCGGTAAATTCCCGCTGGCGGGCCATCTGCCCGTCGTCGAGAAGCACTTGCTTTCTGTCCAATGGAAACCTCCCAGCCGCCCCGTGTCGTGAAAAAGGCGGCACTTCCCTAATTTAATAATTCATCATACCACATTTTCCGGCCTGATACAAGAAAGCCCGCCGGGAAAAATGGCGAAAAATTTGTGTCCCGGGCGCTTTATCTTGTCCATGGAATATGGTATACTGAAGAAAAATCGTCGAAAACGAGGATATCGCGCCATGAAAGACAACGAAAACAGGCGGCCCATGCCCCAGGCGGAGGCCGACGGCATCATCGAGGGCCGGAACGCCGTGATCGAGGCCCTGCGGGCCGGAACGGCCATCGACAAAATTTACCTGGCCAAGGGCGAGACGGACAAGACCCTGGGCCATATCGCCTCCCGGGCCCGGGAGGCCGGTGTGGTGGTGGTGGAGGCGGACCGGCGGAAGCTGGACGCCATGAGCCGCACCCACTCCCACCAGGGGGTCATCGCCCTGGCCGCCGTCCGGGAATACGTCAGCGTCCAGAGCATCCTGGATGCCGCCGCCGCCAAGGGGGAGCCGCCTCTGCTGGTGGTGTGCGACGAGATATCCGACCCCCACAACCTGGGGGCCATCCTCCGCACCGCCGAGTGCGCCGGGGCCCACGGGCTCATCATCCCCAAGCGCCGCTCCGCCGGGCTCACCGCCATCGTGGGGAAAACCTCCGCCGGGGCCGTCAGCTATCTGCCGGTGGCCCGGGTGGCCAACCTGACCTCCGTCCTGAAGGACCTGAAAAAACAGGGGGTCTGGATCTTCGGCACCGCCGCCGGAGCCTCCACGGACCTGTACAGCGCCGATCTCAAGGGCCCGGCGGCCATTGTCATCGGCTCCGAGGGAGATGGCATGAGCCGCCTGGTGGCGGAAAACTGCGATTTCCTGGTCAGCATCCCCATGAAGGGGCATATTTCCTCCCTGAACGCGTCGGCGGCCGCCGCCATCCTGCTGTATGAGGCCGTGCGCCAGCGCCGGGGATAACAACGAGGGATCACCATGCGTAACGAAGACATGCGGCCCACGCCGCCGGAGATGGACTTCACCATAGACGACATTCTGGACGAATTCGGCTCGGGTGGGTCCCGAAGGGACCCGGAGCCGGAGCCTGCCCCGGAACCGGAGCCCATCCCCGAACCCGAACCGGTCCCCGAGCCGGAGCCGGCCCCCGAACCGGAACAAGAGCCGGAACAAGAACCACAACCAGAACCCGAACCGGAACCGGAGCCGGTTCCGGAGCCGGAGTATCGCCCGGACGACGAACCGCCCCGGGACAACCCCCTGGACCGGCTGCGCCGCCGCTTCCGGCAGCGGCAGGAGGACCCGGACGAGCCCCGGGCCGTTCCGGAGGAGGACGACGAGGACGGCGTCCTGCCGGAGCGGGTGCCTTTGAGGGAGCGCCTGTCCGCCGCCGCCCAGTGGGTCCGGGACCGCATCCCCGCCCGGGACCTGGAAAACCCGGACGACACCCCGGAGGAGCCGCCGGAGCCGGAGCCCACCATGGACGACGCCGCCCGGGAGCAGAAGTGGCAGTGCGCCCGGCTGCACCGGCAGCGTCTGCTGCTGACGGCGCCCACCCTGCTGGCCATAGCCGTGGCCGTCATCGACGGGCTGGATCTGCTGTCCCAGGGGTGGTATGACCACGTCTGGCTGCGCTGCGGCATACCGGCGGGGCTGCTGGCCCTGTGCCTGCTGCTGAGCACCCGGCTGTGGCACGAGGCAGGGGAGAGCCTGGGCCATGGGCGCGTCACCGCCCCGGCGGCGGCGCTGGTGTGCGGCCTGGCAGCCCTGGCGGATAGCGCCCAGTGCCTGTTTCTGGGGCAATGCCCGAATCTGCCCTTTGCCGCCCCGGCGGCGGCGTTGCTGTATCTGTGCGCCTGCGGCCAATATCGCGCCGCCCGGGCCCGGTATGACAGCTTCCGCCTGGCCCAGCTGGGTGGCACGCCGCCGTATGTGGCCTCCGTCACCGCCGCCGGAGCCTGCAAGCAGCAGGGGCGTCTGGAGGGCTTTTACCGCATGTGGCAGTCCCCGGACCCCGCCGCCCGGTGGCAGCCCATTCTGACGCCGCTGTACCTGGCCCTGGCCACGGTGCTGGCCCTGGTGGCAGCCCTCAGCGGGCACCAGATGAACCGCTTCCTCTGGCTGTGGTCGGCGCTGCTGTCGGCCACGGTACCCCTGTCCCTGCCCCTGTCCGGGACGCTGCCCCTGTCCCTGCTGTGCCGCCGCCTGCACAAAAGCGGCTGCGCCGTGGCGGGCTGGAGGGGGGCCCGGGCCATTACCGCCGCCCGCCGGGTGGTGGTCACGGACGAGGACCTGTTCCCGGTCGGGGTCCTGTCCCTGCGCGGCAAGGAGAAGAACGAGCCCTCCGCCGCCCTGGGTACGGTGGAGCTTAACGGCCTGAA
This sequence comes from Brotocaccenecus cirricatena, assembly GCF_020687045.1. Lineage (NCBI taxonomy): Bacteria > Bacillati > Bacillota > Clostridia > Eubacteriales > Oscillospiraceae > Brotocaccenecus > Brotocaccenecus cirricatena. The sequence continues at coordinate 37,302 of NZ_JAJEPW010000003.1, read as the reverse complement.
GGTATACGATCAGGAGATCGGCGAGGCCCTGGCCTATGCCGAGGCCCTGTGCCGGGCCGCCGGAAGCCAGCTGACGCCCCTGCTGCTGCAGCTGATGGACGGCCAGGTCAGCTTCCGATACGACGCCCACGACCTGCACTATTACGAGGACGGCGGCATCGACTGCACCATCCGGGGGGCCACGGTGGCCATGGGCAGCGCCTATTTCATGAAAAAGCGCCGCATCGCCCTGCCCCGGGACCTGAAAATGGAAACCGGTGTTTTCATGACGGTGGACGGCCGCCTGGCGGCCATCTTCGCGGTGAAGTACCTGCCCTCCCGGAACGTGGAGTGGGCCCTGCGGGCCCTGCGCCGGAACCGGGTGACCCCGGTGCTGGCCACCCGGGGCGTCAACATCACCCCCAATCTGCTGAAGCGGAAATTCCGCCTGAACGCCCGACCCATTTACCCGGGGGTGGCCACCCGGCTGGCCCTGGCGGACCTGACCGCCCAGCCCGGGGAGACCCCCAACGCCCTGATCTATCGGGACGGCCTGCTGCCTATGGCGGAAACCGTCATCGGCAGCCAGCGGATGTGTCAGGCGGTGCGCTGGTCCACCATCCTCAGTTGGATCGGCGGCCTGTGCGGCCTGGTGCTGTCGTACTATCTGACCACCGCCGGCGATTTCGCCGCCCTGTCGCCGCTGTACATGCTGGCCTTTCTGGTTCTGCTGCTGCTCCCCACCCTGCTGCTGTCGGGGCTGGTGAAGTATTACTAATACTTGTCCAAAATGCGCGAAACCCGCGGGCGACAAACTCTGCGAGACCTTTTTAATAAGCAAAAAACTTCCCCTGCCTATGGCAGGGGAAGTTTTTGCGTTGTCTGGCAGGGGACCGGATCCCCTTGCTTTTGCGGGGTTACTGGAGCAGCAGCAGGCTGAACACCAGGGTGAACAGTGCCACCGTTTCGATAATACCGATGACAATGAAGTAGTTTGCCGTGCCCTTTCCGGTCTCGCCCAGCGCGTCGGCGGAGGCGGCGGCCACCTTGCCCTGGAAGAAGGCGGACAGGCCGATGGCCAGGCCCGCGAAAATGCCGGTGAACATGGCCAGAGCCGCGTCACAGCCGCCCTCCACGGCGCTGCGGATGAAGTTCATCAGCAGGAAGCCATAGATGGTCTGGGTCAGAGGTGCGCCGGAGAAGGCCACCATGATGAAGGGAGCGGGCTTGCCGTTGGCGTAGCACTTTTTCCACGCACCCACGGAGGCCTGAGCGGCAAAACCGGAACCGAACGCAGAGCCCATGGCGGACAGGCCCAGAGCGCACGCCATACCAATAAATTCGATATTCATAGTTGATCTCCTATCCGTTTATTTTTTGATTTTATCGTGCTTTTTAAAGGGATCGTAAGCAATACCGGCCCACTCCATACCCAGCTGACCGGAAAACTCCAGCAGGTTCAGGCGGACGCCGTGGACCACCACAGACAGCAGGCCCATGACAATGTTCAGCCCGTGACCGATCAGCAGGATCAGGACGGCGGCGATGACCAGGGGGCCCTTGAAGCCCAGGGCCATGTTGTTGAAGCTCTGAGCGATGGCCAGGGACGCCATGCCCACGGCAAACAGGCGGATGTAGCTCATGATGTTGCCGAAGGCGCTGATGGTGTTCAGGAACACCGTGAACGCGTCGCCCAGGCCCGCCTTCAGGCCCTGGCCGAAGCTCTTGTCCGGGGACATGCCGCCGAACAGCACCACCAGCAGGAAGCCCGCAATGACCACGCAGGCCACAGGCATCAGATTCACCTGCTGGCCGATGACCAGGTACAGCACCACGAAATACAGCGCGTCGATGGCGGCCAGCCAGCCCAGGTCCGCCAGCCAGCTCAGGTCCTTCTCCCGGAGCTTGCGGCGGATGTTCATGACGCAGGCCAGCGACAGCTGCACCGTGCCCAGGATGAAGCAGAACTTCATGATGGTGTTCTGCTGGGTGGTGGATTCCACGCCGAAGTGGGCGGGATAGTTGGCGAAGGTGGGGATCACCAGGCTCTTGAGAAGCGGCACGTCCATGGCCTGCTCCAGGCCGAACCAGGTGCCTGTCAGCGCGCCCCACACAATGGTGGCGATGGACAGCAGCCACAGCAGCTGCACCGCGGTGGACGCCTTCTTGCTTTTCAGGGTCATGACCAGGGCCGCCAGCAGGAACAGGCAGCCGTATCCGGCGTCGCCGATGATCATGGCAAAGAACAGGGTGAAGAAGCCCAGAAACCAGAAGGAGATGTCATACTCCCGGTAGCCGGGAACCACGCCCAGAATGTCGAACACCGGGATCATCAGCCGGGTGACCTTGTTGTACTTGACCTTGGTGGGGACCTTGTCGTCATCGGCGGCGGGGTCCTCCATGGCCCAGGCCCAGTGGGCCTGGGCGGCGGCCTTCTTGAAGCCCTCCACCTCCGCTGCCGGGATATAGCCGGTGAGCCACACCAGGCCGTCCTGACTCTGGGAGGTGTTGCTGACGGAGGAGTACTCGGCGGCGTTCTGGGTCTTGAGCATCTGGTCGTGGATGCTGGGCAGGTGCTTGGCGGCCTCGGTCAGGAAGGCTTGGCAGCTGCGAAGCCCCTGGTCGCAGTCGTCCCGCTCACGCCGCAGCTGACCCGCACCCTTATCGGGGATAGGGAACTCGGTGACGGGGTAGGTCCCCGGCAGGGGACCGATGGAGGCCAGGGTGGGCATTTTCCCCACCGGGGCCAGGCGGATGATCTTCACGTCCGGGTCCGCCGCAAGGGCGGCCATGGTCTTTTTATCCGTCCGGTAAACGTGGATGTCGAAGCCCTGGTCCTTCAGCTCCCGCAGCTCCTCCGGGGAGAAATCGCCCCACTCGGCCAGCTTCTCCGCCGCCGCACCGGCGGCGGTTTTCTTCTCCTGCAGGGTCTTGCGGCGCTCCAGGCAGTCGGCCAGCTCCTTATAAAAAGGCTCAAAGTCCTTGTCGGACATGGGCGCGGTCTCCCGGCCCGGGCCGGCGTACTCCTGCAGGGCCATGTCCATCCGGGACAGCTGCGCAAAGCGCTCCAGATGCCGCTGGTCGGCGCTGGCCTTTTCGGCGAAGTGGACGATGCCCAGGGTCCGCAGCCGGTCCAGCAGGGCGGTTTTTTCCGATGCGGCCGCCACAATGTGGACGACCTTCATTTTTTCGATCATCCGCTCACCTCCTGCAGCTTCTTCTTGGCGATCTTGCCCCGCACCACGGCGGAGGTCTGCTGGTCGCCCAGGTAGATGCCGATGACCCGGATGTTCTCCTTGGCCTCGGGGATCTTGACCTTTTCAAACAGGTTCACCCGCTGGGCCGTGGAGCGCAACTCCTGCTCCAGAAGCTCCACCTGGCGGCGGAGGGTCTTTTCCAGAGCGTCCAGCCGGGCGATCTCCCGCAGGCGCACAGCGGCGGTGTCCACCCACAGGGGGTAGTCCGCCACGTCGTATTGGATCTCCTCAAAGCTCAGCTCCTGGAACACCGGAACGGTGACACCGGCGATGTTCTCCTGGCCGCACACCACATGGTGGGGGCGGATCAGGGTCTCCAGGCGCTTGTCCGCCGGGAAGCTGTCGTTTTCCGCGAAAACGGCCACCCAGTCGTCCAGTCCCGCCACGGCGGCCCGGCGCTGCTGCTCCACCTGCTCCAGCTGGGCCGTTACCTGCATCACCACGGACTGCAGCTGCTGCTTTTTCAGCTGCAGGGTGGGCAGATAGCGCTGAAACTGCTTCAGGCGGTCCTTCTGCACCTTCAATTCATTTTTGGTAAGTTTGACAGCCATAGGCGCACCCTCATTCCACGGCGGACCGCTTGGGCCATCTCTCCTGGATGAGGCTGGTTTTCAGGCCGGTTTCGTTGGGCTCGAAGCACTCGGCCAGGATCTCCCAGCCCAGGTCCAGCGCCTCCTCCAGCGGGATATTCACGCTCAGGTCCATCAGCTTCGTTTCAAACAGGTGCCCGTATTTCAGCAGCTTTTCGTCCCACTCGGACATCATGAAGCCCATGGACTTCTTTTCCAGACTCTCCTTATAGGCGCTGTACAGCCGGATCATGCCGTCCATCAGGGCCCGGTGGTCGCTTCTGGTCTTGTCGTTGACGTTCTGCTTCAGGCGGGACAGGGAGCCGAAGGGCTCAATGTGGCCGTTTTTCAGGTAATACTGGCCCTCGGTGATATAGCCGGTGTTGTCGGGCACCGGGTGGGTCACGTCGTCGCCGGGCATGGTGGTAACGCCCAGAATGGTGATGGAGCCCGCGCCCTCAAAGTCCACGGCCTTTTCATAGCGGGCGGCCAGGCAGCTGTACAGATCGCCCGGGTAGCCCCGGTTGGAGGGCACCTGCTCCATGGTGATGGCCATTTCCTTCTGGGCGTCGGCGTAGTTGGTCATATCCGTCAGCAGCACCAGCACGCGCTTTCCGGCCAGGGCGAACTGCTCCGCCACGGCCAGGGCCATATCGGGCACCAGGGTGCATTCCACGGTGGGGTCGGAGGCGGTGTGGATGAACATCACCGTGCGGCCCATGGCGCCGCTCTTTTCCAGGGTGTCCCGGAAGTACAGATAGTCGTCGTACTTCAGGCCCATGCCGCCCAGGACGATCACGTCCACCTGGGCCTGCATGGCGATGCGGGAGAGCAGCTGGTTATACGGCTCGCCGGACACGGAGAAGATGGGCAGCTTCTGGCTTTCCACCAGGGTGTTGAACACGTCGATCATGGGGATACCGGTGCGGATCAGCTTGTTGGGCACGATACGCTTGGACGGGTTCACGGAGGGGCCGCCGATGGGGATCATGTTCTCCGTCAGGGCGGGGCCGTTGTCCCGGGGGACACCGGCGCCGTCGAAGATGCGGCCCAGCAGGTGGTCGGAGAAGGACACCATCATGGGGCGGCCCAGGAAACGGACCGGGTCCGTGGTGCTGACGCCCTGGGTGCCGCTGAACACCTGCAGCGTCACCAGGTCCTTGTCCAGCTTGATGACGTTGGCATAGCTGTCGCCCACCAGGGCCAGGTCGCCGTTGCGGACGCCGGTGGCCCGGACCGTGACAACGTTGCCCACGATGGACTCAATTTTCGTGTAAACTTTCTGCATATTGACTCCCCTCTCAACCCGCTGCCTTGCTCAGGTAAAAGTCCTTGAGCCGCTTTTCCTGGGCCTCAAATTCCGGGGTGCGGAACACGGTGTTGTGCCAGTCCAGGAACTCCTGCCGGACCTGGTTGAAGAAGGCGCGGATCTCTTTTTTGTCGCTGAGTGCGAAGTTCCGGGTCAGCACGTCATACAGCACGTTGAACTCGTGGATCTGACGGTCGGGGTCGCAGGCGGCGTCAATGGGATCGAAGGAGTTCTGCTGCAGATACACCGCGTCCAGCAGCTCGCCCTTCTGGTATACGATATAGTCCTCGGCGGAGGTACCCTCCTCGCCGATGACCTTCATCATCTGGTTGATCTCGTTGCTGCGCTTGAGGATGCTGCGGGCCTGCTCCACCCGCTCCATATCCACCACGCCCCGGTACTTGGACCAGGAGTCGATGGGGTGGATGGCGGGGTATTTGCGGGCGTCGGACCGCTCGCGGGACAGACCGTGGAACGCGCCCACCACCTTCAGGGTGGCCTGGGTCACGGGCTCCTCGAAGTTGCCGCCGGCGGGGGACACGGTGCCGCCGATGGTGACGGAGGCGATCTTGCCGTTCTTCAGCCGGACCTTACCGGCCCGCTCATAGAAGGAGGCGATGACGGACTCCAGATAGGCGGGGAAGGCCTCCTCGCCGGGGATCTCCTCCAGACGGCCGCTCATCTCACGCATGGCCTGGGCCCAGCGGCTGGTGGAGTCTGCCAGCAGCAGCACGTCCAGACCCATCTGGCGGTAATACTCCGCCATGGTGACGGCGGTGTACACCGACGCCTCACGGGCGGCCACGGGCATGGAGGAGGTGTTGCAGATGATGATGGTGCGCTCCATCAGGGAGCGTCCGGTGCGGGGGTCCACCAGCTCGGGGAACTCCTTCAGCACCTCCACCACCTCGCCGGCCCGCTCGCCGCAGGCGGCCACGATGACCACGTCCACGTCGGCGTTCTTGGCCTCCATGTGCTGCAGAACGGTCTTGCCCGCGCCGAAGGGGCCGGGTACGCAGAAGGTGCCGCCCTTGGCCACCGGCAGGAAGGTGTCGATGGAGCGGAGCTTGGTCACCAGGGTCTCATCCGGGCGCAGACGCTCCTCATAGCAGCGGATGGGCTGCTTCACGGGCCAGGAGAACACCATGGTCAGTTCCTTCTCCTCGCCGCTTTCGTTTTCCAGCACCGCCACGGTGTCCCGGACGTTGTACACGCCCTTTTCCCGGACGGATTTCACCCGCCAGCCCTGGTCCTTCAGGCCGAAGGGCACCATGATCAGGTGGGTGAACAGCCCCTCGGGCACGCTGCCCACGGCGTCGCCTGCGGTGACGTGGTCACCGGGCTTCACCAGGGGGGTAAACTCCCAGTCCTTGTTGGGGATGGGATCCAGATACACGCCCCGCTGCAGGAAGAAGCCGCACTGCTGCGCCAGCTCCGGCAGGGGGTTCTGCAGACCGTCGAACACCTGGGTCAGCAGGCCCGGGCCCAGCTCCACGCTCATCAGCTCGCCGGAGAGCTCCACCTTGTCGCCCACCTGGATGCCGTTGGTCATTTCATAGATCTGCATGCTGGCCGTGTCGCCGTTGACGCGGATGACCTCGCCCTTGAGCCGGTCATCGCCCACCAGGACATAGCCCACTTCATTCTTTCGGACGGAGCCGGAAAAGGTGGCTGCCACCAGATTCCCGTTCACTCCGGTCACATATCCTGTCACTTTGTCCATTTTGATTCTCCTGTTTCGTTATAGGCTGGAAACCTGCTGGCGGATGCTCTGCATCAGGCCGTCGAAGGCCCGCTTGCCGGACTCATACCGGAAGGTCCGCTGCCGCTCCAGCAGCTGCAGCTTCATGGCGTAGCCGTACAGGGCGTGGTCATCGAAGTTGTGCAGGCCGATCATGCCGTCCAGGCGGCGGAATTCCAGGTCCAGCAGCAGCCGCTCCCCCTCCAGGGGATTTTCGGCGTTCACCGCCGCCGTCACCGTCTGGACAATGCCAGCGTCCCGGTCGGAGGGCACGGCGCAGGGCCGTCCCAGCTTCACATTCCGCTGATAGGTCAGCTCCCGGCACAGGGCCTTGTAAAACCCGGCCCACTCCGACAGCAGCGGCCCCTTGTCCGAGTCCACCGTCAGCTCCTCCAGCGTCCGGTATACCCCGGCGCTGACCGCCGAGCGGCACATGGCCAGAAACGCGGCGTAGTCCATGGGAGGCTCGCCCTGGGTCCGGAGCATGGGCAGGCTGGAGATGAGATAGTAATAGGAAGCCATAGGCCGCCCCCTTACAGGTGCATATCCCGGAAGAAGGGCATGAGCATCTCCGCGATCTCCTGGTCGGAGCAGTCAAAATAGCCGGAGCGGTCCTTGGCGGCCAGCCGGAAGCCTGCGCCCACCTTCTTGGAGGGGCGGAGCTCCAGGCCGTTTTTCAGCTCCTGGGCCAGCTGCTGGCGGATGCCGTCCGTCACCTGACCCACCTCCACGGCGTAGCCGGAAACGTCCTCTCCCTGGAGGGCTGCCTGGATGAGCTTGGCCAGCGTCTGCTGGTCCAGAGCCTTGCCCACGTCGGCGGCCAGGATTTTCTCAAACTCCTGCTGCACCTCCTGCCGGAAGGCCAGGACTGCGTCCCGCTTGGCCTGCTGGGCGCTGAGCTGGGCGCTGTTTTTGAACACCTCGATCTCGGCCTTGGCGTCGTCCCGCAGCTTATCCGCCTGACTCTTTGCGTCGGCGATGATGGCGTCCGCCTGCTTCCGGGCGTCGGCCAGGATCGCGGCGGCCTGCTGATTTGCGCTGTCGATGCCGTCCTTTTTGATGGAAGAAACAAGATCCTGAATCTGAAGTTCCATAATTGATCACCTTCTTGTCTGTATTTGCCTGATAGAACTGCGGGTATGTCCATATTATAATACACGCCCCAAAAAATGCAACACATTTCGGCGAATGTGTCATACAATTTCCTTATACAACGTCCCTGACATATCTACTTTTTTCACTGTTTATGTTTCCCCATAGCGAACAGTATCATGCAGGGATTTCCTGAATCTGGAAAAATGCCGGCACTCCCTCACTCCTCAAGGCGCAGCAGTCCCCGCTGCACCGAGTCGGACAGGACGAATTTCTTGTCCCCCTTGGCAGGAAAGCGTATCTCCACGATGGGGTCCCGGAAGGACAACACGGTTCCCGGTCCGAAAACCCTGTGGACGGCTCTCTGCCCGGGACGGACCCCGGACGGCGGCAGCGCCGCCTGCTCCCGGGGCAATGCCGCCGGAGCCGGCCGGTCCGGGGCCCTCCAGGCCACGGCCCGCCGGTCCACCATCTGGCCCAGGGTCAGGAACTCCGTCTCGCCGGAGGCATAGGCCACCATGCACTGCCCCCGGCAGCAGGCCCGGATCACGCCGCCGCCCTTTTCGGCGTGGCGATAGTGCTTTCCGCACGGCTCCGTATTCAGGGAGGCGAACACGTCCTCCGGCCCGATGTATTCCCGGGGCAGCCCCCGGCGCAGCTCGTCGGCAAAGGCGGACTCCCGATTCCGGCAGGCGAACAGATACAGCCGGTTCCGGGCCCGGGTCACGGCCACATAGAACAGCCGCCGCTCCTCCTGATACTGGTCCTGCTGCCCGGCGTCCTTCGGCTCCGTCACCGCCGGAAGGATGCCGTCCAGCACGTCCAGCAGATACACCGTGTCGTACTCCAGGCCCTTGCTGGAGTGGACGGTGGACAGGATCAGTCCCCCGCCGCAGGGCAGGGAGGGAGCCGACACCAGGGCCTGCAGCTCGTCCAGGCGGCGGCACAGCCCCTCCAGCCCGGTCTCCTGCCGGGCCAGCAGGCAGAGAATTTCATATTTGCCGCCGTCCAGCTTCTGGCGCTCCGCATAGTCCCGGTAGCGCAGGCCGTCCCAGATGCGGCTCAGGCCCTGGACGGCAGTGTCCTGCAAAAGCATGGGCAGCATGGTCAGCAGGGCAGCGGCGCTGTCCCTGCCGTATTGGGACAGCTGCGGAAAGCCCAGCAGCTCCCGAAGGATGGAGCCTCCGGTGGCCCGGCTTTTCTGGCAGGCATACTCCGCCGCCTTTTTGGAAATTCCGCCGCCGACCTTGTAGTAAATTCGCAGGAAGGTCTCCGCGTCCGTCTGGTCATGGGCCAGGGCGATGATGTCCCGGATGTCCGCCACGATCCGGTGGGTGAAAAAGGCGTCGTCCATCCGGCGGCAGCGATAGGGTATCCCGCCCCGGTCCAGCAGGTCGATCAGCGGCAGGGCGCTGTCGTTGTTGCGGTAAAGCACCGCCGTCTCCTCCCGGACGCTGGCCGCCATATTCACCAGCCAGGGGTACTGGTCGGCCCGGTCCATGGCGTAGATCACCCGGACGGCAGCGCCGGAGGCCCGGGTGGGGTGGATGGTCTTGGGGCGGCGGTGGTGATTTTTCCGGATGAAGGCGTCCGCCGCCCGGAGAATTTCCGGCGTGGAGCGGTAGTTTTCCTCCATCAGCAGCACCCGGGCCCCGGGATAGGTCTGTTCAAACTGCATCAGGGCATCCGGATAGGCGGCCCGGAAGCCATAGATGCTCTGGTCCTCGTCGCCTACCATGAAGATATTGCCGCTTTTCCCGGCCAGCAGGCGGATGATGGCGTGCTGGATCCGGGAGGTGTCCTGGGACTCGTCCACGCAGATATAGGGGAAGCGGTTCTGAAAATAGGTCCGCACATCCTCGTGGAGCTCCAGAATTTTTTTGGCGTACACCATCTGGTCGTCATAGTCCATCCATTCATTGTCCCGCAGGGCCTTGCCGTATTCCCGGTACAGCTCCGGGAATTTCTCGAAGCCGGTGTCCAGCTCCCCCAGCCGCTCCTCCGGCAGCATCATGTTCTTGGCATAGGCGATGCTCTTGCGCAGCTCCTTCACCACGCTCTGGGTGGGGTACTCGCCGCACAGGTCCCGGTACAGGTCCGAAACCAGCTTCGCCAGGGCGCTCTCGTCCTCCGCCAGGATGAAGGGCGGCCTTTTGCCGCAATTTTGGGCATAGTAGGCGATGATCTTGGAGGACACGCCGTTGATGGTGCGGATCTCCGGGGGATGGGGGCAGTCCTGGCCGAACAGGGCGGCAAAGCGCTGCTTCATCTCCCCGGCGGCGGCCCGGGTATAGGTCATGGTGAGGATCTGGTCCGGCGCAATGCCGCAGCAGCACAGCATATAACCCAGGCGGGTCACCAGCACGGTGGTTTTCCCGCTGCCGGGCACCGCCAGCAGCAGCACAGGGCCCTCCACGGCGTGCACCGCCTCCTGCTGCTGGCGGTTCAGCCGGGCGGCATATTTCCGGTCAAAGGCTTCCCGGTCCATGGCGCGCCTCCTTTGTCTTTTATGGTCCGGCATGCATTTTATCACAAATCAGAAGGCTTTACAATCGGCTCCCGCCCCGCCGCCGGAACCGGATTTTTGCCCGCCGGGGAAGAAAATGCTTGCAATCCGCCGGGAAATGTGTATAATAGATGAGCAGGGTGTACTGCCCTGTTCATATGGGCTTGTAGCTCAGCTGGGAGAGCGTTCGGTTCGCATCCCTATGGCTGCACATCGACCTGCGAGTTTCAGCCCATGATTTCGGAGAGAATTTCCTCTGAAATCTTCTAAAATCGAAAAACTTGAAAATCTGCTTTTTGTTGCGAAAACCCCGCAAAAAGCGGCGATATGGGCCCATAGCTCAGCTGGGAGAGCGTTCGGTTCGCATCCGAGAGGTCGAGGGTTCGAATCCCTTTGGGTCCACCATTTCGAGAAAAATCACCGCCAATTCGGCGGTGATTTTTCGTTTGACCACAATTATACCACAGACGGCAGAAAATCCTGACCACTCTTGGAATCCGCAGGCGGTGAGTAGCAGCCCCTCACCACCTGCGGATTTTCGTTTTATGTGTTTGCCGGTTCGGCAAGTTCTGCTCTGACCTCGTCAAAGTATTTCTGTACCGTGGTGCGGTCCATGCCTGTTTCCCGTGCGATATAGCTTTTATTGCTCACGCCGGGGTTCTTGCGCAGGTACTCCGCCAGCTGCTTTTTCTTGGGACTGACACCGTCTGGATACTCCGCAGCCGTCCCATTCCGCAGGGCGGCGATCTCCGCTTTCATTTGCAGGATCAGCTTCGCCAACTTTTCCTCGCATTCCTCCTTCGTGTGGCCATACACATTGCGGGAGTGCTTCTTCCCATCTGGCCAGACGGGAGAGTAGCGCCCCTCCCATAAGTCCTCTTTAATCTGTTTGATGTACCCTGTGCCGGGTCTGCGGCGGGGCGGTGTGTACGGCTCAAACGTCTGCGCTTTCGGTGCAGTCTCCGCTTTTTGCTCGGATGCTTCTGCCTTTGCGATGCCACGGTCGATACTTGCCGCGGCATTTTCCTGCATCTCGTTTGTGATGTGGGTGTAGATGTTCAGCGTGGTCTTGGCGGAGACATGGCCAATGAAACGGTTGACATATCCGCCTTAATGGATTAGACTTATTTTATAAAAGATGTTTTCTGTGTCCACTTTTGAGCATACTATACCATGTCAACACCCTATTGTCAAGTCTTAGCGAAGGCAGTATATTTCATTAGTCTAATTTAAGGAGTGCACATTATGCCAGACTATATTTTTAAAACCTACATTGACGGCGGCAGGGAGTACTACGAGTACACCGATGCGGCGGATAGAGAGCAGACCATAAAAAAAGACTTTCCGTTCCCGGAAAGTCTGATGGAGCTGCTGTATATGGATACGCAGGAGCTGGAAGCCATCACCAAGAAAATGGACAAAGCCTTGCTGGCTTTTTACCAGTCCGGCGCCAAGGATGACCTGCAGGTCGTAGCAGCAGGACTGGACGAGCTTGCATCCCGACACGTCTATTTTGAGCTGCTGCGGCTGGACTGGACAGAGCGGTTGAAAGCGGCGGAGCGCGTCACGCCCAAGGAGTATCTTCGGCTGCTGCCCCATAAAAAAATCAGCCACATTTACAGCAACATCGATACCATGCAGCGACAGATCATCAGTTTAATCGCACATGCGCTGGACATGGACGGCGAGAAGAAATCCGTATCTGAAAAGATGGTAGCCTACTACAACGCCGAGGGCAACGACACGTTGTACACTTTCCAGTTCCAGCCACAGCCTGTCAACTTCGAGGTCATCGACAGACGGATCTTTGCCGAGGTGCTATATCCCAAGGACATCTATGACCTCATCGACCACCATATACGGGAGTGCGTGAAGCGTGAGGTGAGGATGCGGGTATGCAAGAACTGCCTGCGCTACTTCGCTGTGACGGGCAAGGCCAGCACGGAGTACTGCGACCGGATCTGCGACAGCAAGGGCCGCACCTGCCGGGAAATCGGGGCCATCAACACATGGACGCAGCGCAAGCAGGGCGACGAGGTGTTCAAGGAATATCGCAGAGAGTACAAAAAGCGTTTCGCCCGCATCAACGCCGGCAAGCTGACCAAGAGCGTATTTTACGCCTGGAGTGAGGAAGCCAGAAAGAAAAAAGAGGATTGCGACAACGGCACGATCACACCGGAGGATTTCTCCCGCTGGCTGAAGGAGTCGTGAGAAAGAGCTGCCGCTAAACCAATGCCCTAATGGTGGCGAATGTGCAAAGTGGAAAGAGGATGATCCTTTTCATAAAACCTCCTGGTTTCGAGACCTTACGAGATTTCTTTGTCAGCGCGGGAACAGCCGCAGGCCATTCGGTGCGATAGCCTGCGGCTGTCGGTAATCTTTGATTATGGCATCCCACGCCGTGGGGATCCTTCCATGTGGAAGGGGACGCTGATCTGCATCAATTCTAAAAATGTGTCCTGCCTCGATTGCCTGTGGGTGGGAACTCTACGGCAGCATCAACAACTGATTTTTGCGGATATTCGCCAAATAGCATTATCAAGGTGTGTTTTTGCAAAGCAGTGTGCAATTCGCATTGACAAGAAGCAAAAAGAACGCTATAATAATGTCATTATCGATAATGACATTATTATTTAGGTGCAGAGGAGTGAAGACATGGCCAATAGGGATCATTCCCTGGATGATGGGATCATTCAGGCTGCTTATTCGGAATTTCTTGCTTACGGCTTTCAGAAAGCCTCTCTGCATAAGATCGCTGAAAAGGCCGGCGTCACAACGGGGGCGATCTACACAAGACACAAGAATAAAGACGCGTTGTTTGCCAGTCTGCTTCAGGATTTTTTTGAGACGATGAAGGCCTTGTTTGCGCCCATCGCTGAAGAATACGAAAAAGCAAAGTACAGCGCGCAGCCGGAGGATATCCTCCACGCCATCAACGTCGAGGAACAAGTATATTTTCGGCTGCTGACCGAACATCGTGACGACTGTACTTTGTTTTTCTGCCGCAGCGATGGCAGCTCCATGGAAACCGTGCTGCATAAACTAATGGATCAAAAGGCGGAACAAACGGTGGAATTCTTTTCACATATCTATGGGAAAGCGCCAAATGCCGATGCGATCCGCCTTTTGATGGGCTCCCAGTTCTGGTACTTCCGTCAGCTGCTGGATCGGCACATGGAGGAAAGCAGAATGCTTACCTGCTTACAGGCGGTCCTTGATTTTACCAACGCCGGTTGGCGGCAGTTATGTGACAGCCTGAATTAAATTGGCAAAGGAAATGGGCGGTGCGTGCGCCCATTTCTTACGGACGCCAGTTAGAGAGGGCTAACTGGCGAGAAAAGAGTTTGCGATGATAGATTTTGAATTTGAATTTCAATATGCAGAAGAAAAGAAGCCCACCTTGCAAAAAGTCGGCGGAGGCATCCCGGCGGGACGCTGCGTGGTGCTCTGCGGAGGCAGCGGATGCGGAAAATCTACGCTGCTGCGGTGCATCAACGGACTAATCCCACAATTTTACGAGGGAGAGCTGAAGGGCTTTTGCCGCCTGAACGGGCAGGACACCGCCGGGCTGCGTATCGGCGAGATCGGCGAGCTGGCAGCATCGGTATTTCAGGATCCACGAAGTCAGTTTTTTACTGTGAACAGTTCCAATGAAGTGGCCTTCGGTCTTGAAAATCACGGTCTGCCGCAAGATAAAATCCGACGGCGGGTAGATGAGGCCTTCCGGATCTTTCATCTGGAGCGGCTGAAGGATCGCAATGTCTACGAGTTGTCCAGCGGCGAGCGACAGCTCATCTCCATCTTGTCCGCGTGGGCAATGGACACAGATATTTTTCTGCTGGACGAGCCAACGGCCAACCTGGACTTTGCAGCCACGCAACAGTTAAAGGAGATTCTGCTGGCGCTGAAAAGGCAGGGCAAAACGCTGCTGCTCAGCGAGCATCGACTCTATTATCTTGCGGATATTGCCGATGAATATTGGGCCATGGCAGACGGCGAGATCAAAGGAAAATACACTGCCGCAGAGGCAAAGGCGTTCTCAGTGGAGCGGAGACAAACACTTTCTCTGCGCACGCTCGACCTTGCGGAGATCACCGTGCCGGAGAAAGAGCCGCTGCCGAAAACCGCGCCGACGGCACATGCCGTCTCAGATGTCCGCTATACATACGGCAGGAAGGCCGGAGATACCCTCTCTGGTGTCAGCTTTTCCGTCCGTGAGCATGAGATCGTCGGCCTTGTGGGCGCAAACGGCTGCGGCAAAACGACCATCGGCAAGCTGATTGCAGGGCTTTACCGCCCCTCCGGCGGCAGGATAATGCTTTTCGGAAAGCCGCAAAATCCAAAGCAGCTGCAAAAGCAAGTGCTGTTCATTCTTCAGGAGGCGGAGTTCCAGTTCTTCACCAACTCCGTCCTGCACGAACTGCAATACGGCCATGCGGTGACACCGGAGTTTGAAGCAAAAACGGAAGCGCTGCTGAAAAGTATGGATATGTGGGACTGCCGCGACCGGCATCCCTTTTCCCTCTCCGGCGGGCAGATGCAGCGTCTGACGCTGATGATGGCGTATCTGTCCGACAAGCCAATCGTCATACTGGACGAGCCGACAGCAGGACAGGACGCGGAAAGTCTGGAGCGGTGCGCGGCACTGATCCGGGAGATGCGGAAGAAAAAGACTGTTCTCATCATCACCCACGACCTTGAACTGATTGCAGATGCCTGCGACTACTGCATCGGGCTGTCGGATGGACATGCAGAAGCAAAATTTCCCGTTCATTCGGAACGAGATTTGCAAGTGGTACGGCAATATATGGAGCGCTTCCATCCTTCCGATGCTCCTGCGAAAAAACAGCATAAAGAACGATTCCATCCGGCGACAAAGCTGCTTTACTGGCTGACTCTGCTGGTCGTGATCTCCACGTCCAACAACCACTTAGTTTATGCCGCATACGCGGCACTGATCCTGCTGACCGCAGCTGACGGCTGGTTCGGAACGGCGCTGGCAGGCGGGATGAGCTTTGGGCTGCTGTGGGCGGCAAACGCTCTGCTGCCGGGCACGGTGTTCTCCTTCATGCTGGTGCTGTTCCCGCGAATCATTGCCATCGGCATTTCCATGCGGACGCTGATTGGGCGGAATGAAGCCAGCCGTACCCTGGCGGCGCTGCGTAATCTGCACCTGCCGGAACGGCTCATTATGATCGTCGCTGTGATCTTCCGCTTCTTCCCCGTTCTGTCGGGAGACATGAAGCTGCTGCGGCAGTCCATCCGCACGCGGGGCGCATTTGCAACGCCGCTTCAGAAGCTGCGGGCGCTGCCATCCTATATCGAAATACTGACCGTACCGATGGCTTTGCGCGTTATCCGCATCGCCGAGACGCTGTCCGCCTCTGCCGAAACACGGGGCATCGACTTAACCCGCCGCAAAAGCAACTATCTGTCGCTTCGGTTCTCTGCGTGGGATGCTGTGTTCTGTGTCCTGCTGGCGGCATCGGTCGCCGCCGGCCTTGTTCTGTGATCGCCGTCTCTGCGACGTTCAACCATATTCCATTCAAAAAGGAGTCTTTAACCATGAGTACTGCAAACCCCAATAAACTGAAAGTCAAGGACATCATTACCGTTGTCTTGCTGGCCCTGATCAATGTGGTCATTTTCTTCGCCAGCTCCGTCCTGTACGCAACGCCCATTACCATCATTCTGATGCCGGTGTTTTTCGCCCTGCTGGAGGGCATCGTCTACTTCATCATCGGCACGAAGGTGAAAAAGCCCGGTGCGATCCTGATTTACAGCATTGTCCGCGCCATTATGGGCGGATATCTGCCGTACATCATCCTCTTTATTCTCTCCGGTGTCATTGCCGAGCTGCTGCTGTGGAAGATGGGCTACGGCAATGCGAAGGCGCTGACCGTCAGCTATGTCATCAATCAGGTGCTGGCCGCATTCGGCAGCACTATAATTCCCTACGCCATCGCAGCCAAGGCTATGGCGGATCAGATGGTCACCGATGGCCGTCAGGACGCCATCCTTGCCGCATCCCAAATGCTGCAGTCCTGGGTGTCTGTGGCGCTGGTGGCCGGCGTGATCGTGGCGGCCTTTATCGGCACAATGATCGGCAAGCGGATCGTGAAAAAGCATCTTGCTGCGTAATGCAGTCGAAAGGAGTTCACCATGAAAGAAATTGAGCCAAATCGCTCTGCCGCCTCGTGGCTGGCAGAGCTGGCAAAAGGGCGGTACGGCGAGTACGCTTTGAGCGTCCTTACGGCGCTGCTGGGCGTCGCCTGCTCCCTTGCGCCGTATTTCATCATCATCCGGCTCATCACCGCACTGGCAAACGGGACGGCGGAGCTTTCCCGCTGCCTGACCCTCTGCGCGTGGATGGCGGGCTTTTGGGTGCTGCGCTATGCGCTGCACAGCGTTTCCACCTCTCTTTCCCACCATGCCACCTTCCATGTGTTAGCCAATACCCGCACACGGCTACTGGATAAGCTGGCCACGCTGCCCCTTGGCACGGTGCTGGACCGTTCCTCCGGCTCGTACAAGAACATTATCGTGGAGCGGGTGGACTCCATCGAAACCACCCTTGCGCATTTGCTGCCGGAGATGACAGCCAACATTGTGGGCGCGCTGGCGGTGCTGGTGCTGCTGTTTATCGAGGACTGGCGCATGGGGCTTTCCATGCTGATCGTCGTGCCGCTGGGCATTATCTGCTTTATGTCCATGTTCAGCGGCTATAACGAGAAGTTTCAGCGCACGGTCACCGCGACAAAGGCGCTGAACGACACGGCTGTGGAATACATCAGCGGCATTGAGGTCATCAAGGCCTTCGGGCAGTCTAAGACCAGCTATGCAAAGTTCGTCTCTGCTGCAAAGGAAGGGGCAGACTGCTTCATCGACTGGATGCGCGGGAGCTTGTTCGGACAGGTGGCCGGAATGGCGATACTTCCTTCAACGCTTCTCGGCATCCTGCCGGTGGGCTGTCTCCTTTATATGCACGACACACTGTCGGCAGAAACATTTCTGGCAGTCATCGTGCTTTCCTTCGGCGTTATGCAGCCGCTGATCACCGCCTTCTCCTACACCGACGACATTGCACAGGTCAAAACCATAGTCGGTGAGGTGGCGGAAGTGCTGTCCGACGAGGATATGCAGCGTCCAACGACGGCGGAAAAGCTGCCGGCCGATAACGCCATCCAACTGAAGGATGTCCGCTTTGCCTATCACGACAAGGAGGTACTGCACGGAATCAATCTGCACATTGCCCCGGGGACGGTCAATGCTCTTGTTGGCCCCTCCGGCAGCGGAAAGTCCACCATCGCCCGGCTTATCGCCTCTCTGTGGGATGTAAAGGACGGTGCCATCGAGCTGGGCGGCGTGGACATCCGTACACTTCCGCTGGCGGAGTGTACGAGGCGCATCGCCTATGTATCCCAGGACAACTACCTCTTTGACCTTTCGGTGATGGACAATATTCGTATGGGCAAAAAGGGCGCAACCAACGAGGAAGTCATCGATGCGGCAAAAAAAAGCGGCTGCCATGAGTTCATCATGGGTCTGGAAAACGGG
This sequence comes from Brotocaccenecus cirricatena, assembly GCF_020687045.1. NCBI lineage: Bacteria > Bacillati > Bacillota > Clostridia > Eubacteriales > Oscillospiraceae > Brotocaccenecus > Brotocaccenecus cirricatena. The sequence goes on along the minus strand of NZ_JAJEPW010000003.1, from coordinate 19,292 downwards.
TATCAGACCATATGCGGTGCTTCCGGCGGACACCTCTCCGGCGGTGAGCGGCAGCGCATCTCCATTGCCCGGGCTATGCTGAAGGATGCACCTATCGTCATTTTGGACGAGGCTACCTCCTACACCGACCCGGAGAATGAGGCGGTCATCCAGTCGGCACTGGCAAAGCTGGTACGGGGTAAGACGCTGCTGGTCATCGCCCACCGCCTGTCTACCATCGCCGATGCCGATCAGATCATTGTCGTGAATCACGGCAAAATCGAAGCCACCGGAACACAGGCAGAGCTTCTGGCGTCCTGCCCGCTTTATCAAACCATGTGGGAAGCCCACATCAGCGTCAAAGACGATGGGGAGGTGGCATAATGCTCAAGACACTGAAAAAGTTTTTTGCCTTCTGCGGGGCAGACAACCGCAGGCTGTTTATGACATCCATCTGGCTGGGCGTGATCAGCGCCATCTGCTCCGCCATGCGGATTCCCGCCACTGCCATCGTCATTCAGGCGCTACTCACTAAAAATGTCACCATGCCGACGCTCTGGACGAGCCTCGGCATTATCGTAATCTCATTGATCATTACGATTGCCATCAATATGAAGGCCACTATGCTCCAGACCCGTGCAGGCTACCGTGCCTGCGCCAACAAGCGAATTGAGATTGCCGAGCATCTGCGGTATCTGCCTATGGGCTGGTTCAATGACAACAGCCTGGGTGAGGTGACCTCCGTCACCACCAACACCATGGAGAACATGGCCAACATTGCCACACGGGTGGTCATGGTCACAACGAGGGGCTTCCTGACCTCCGGCATCATCGCGGTCATGATGTTCCTGTTCGACTGGCGCATGGGGCTTATCACGCTGGCGGGACTGATTCTGTTCTTCGCCGTCAATGCCGCCATGCAGCGCTCGGAGCAGGCCCTTTCCCAGCGGAAGTTCAATGCCGACGAGCGGCTTGTCTCCAAGGTGCTGGAATATGTGCGGGGCATCGCCGAGGTCAAGAATTTTGACCTGACCCACGATTCTGCAACGCAGGTACACGGTGCCGTGGAGGAAGCCCGCAGGGCGTCCTTCGCCATGGAGATACCGTCTGTTCTTTATATGCTGGCGCAGTTCATCGTCAACAAGCTCACCGGCGTTGCCGTCTGCACCGCTGCCATCGGCTTTTACTTCGGCGGCACTATGGAGCTTACAAACTGCCTTTTGATGCTGATCTGCTCCTTCATTCTCTTTGAACAGCTGGATTCTGCCGGGAGCTTTTCGGCTCTGTTCCGCTCCATTGATATCGGCGTAGACAAGGCCAACGCCATTTTGAACGTAGAACCTATGGACATCGATGGCGAAGACCTGACGCCGGAACGGGAAGACATCGCCTTGTCTCATGTGGATTTTTCCTATGACAGCAAGCCCATCCTGCACGACGTGTCCCTGACCATCCCAGAAAAAACCACGGTCGCTATCGTCGGCCCCTCCGGCTCCGGCAAGACCACTCTCTGCAATCTTATGGCGAGGTTCTGGGATGTGCAGTCAGGCAGCGTGCGCCTTGGCGGGCGGGATGTGCGGGAATACAGCTACGACAGCCTCATCCGCAATTTCTCCTTCGTGTTCCAGCGGACCTATCTGTTCTCGGACACCATCGCCAATAACATCCGCTTCGGAAAGCCCGATGCTTCCATGGAGGAGGTGCAGGCCGCTGCAAAGAAGGCGCGGTGCTACGACTTTATCATGGCACTGCCGGACGGCTTTGACACCGTCATCGGCGAGGCAGGCAGCTCGCTTTCCGGCGGCGAGCGCCAGCGCATTTCCATCGCCCGGGCAATTATGAAGGACGCGCCTATCATCATTCTGGACGAAGCCACTGCCAATGTTGACCCCGAAAATGAAAAGGAGCTGATGGAGGCTGTTGCGGAATTGACCCACGATAAGACGGTCATCATGATTGCTCACCGGCTGAAAACTGTGCGCAACGCCGACAAAATATTCGTTGTCGATCACGGTGAGATCGTCCAGCAGGGCACGCATGACGAGCTGGTTGCTGTTGACGGGCTCTACCGCCGCTTTGTGGTGGAGCGCAAGCAGGCCGCCGGATGGAAGGTCTGAAGAAACACAATCTAAAAAATATGAAAAGAAGCTCGTATCATTATTGACGATACGAGCTTCTTCGTTTATTCTCTGTTTCCTGTAATGTAATAGTCGCAGAATTCTCCGCCGTTTGCCAACGTCTGCTTTCTGTGCAGCACGCCGTGCTGAAGCGTGATCATCACTTCATCAAGTTCGCAGAACAACGGCATGAGTTCGGAAACACCGAGTTTCTCCGTGTAAATGCAAATCGGGCAGCGGGTGATGCGGTAGTAGCAGGCTCCCTCGTGCGGCTGACCGACAAAGTCCACCTTGAAGGAGGTCGGATACTGCTTTTCCTTTTCCGGCGTGTACCACTTGTAATATTTCACGACGCTCTTTTTATTTTCCGTCTTACCCTTGTCGGTGTTCAGGTCAGTCCTGCCGAAGTACCATTTGATGTGGTAAAGCGAACACCGCATCATCTCCTGCACCGTCTCCGGGGGAATTTTCTTTTCACTTGCCACATACGGCGCAACAAAGGCAAGGGCGAACAACTCGTTGTATGCCATAGGGTTATCGTCACCGATGTCGTCTGCTTTCTCGACAAGCTCACGATAGACCTTTTTGCTCTTTTTCATAATGTCGGCGGCATATTCCCTGCCGTACTTCTCTGCCAGAACCTTTTTCATCGGGCTTTTGAACATCCAGAAATAAAAGCCGTTGTATTTCATATCACTTGTCCTCCCGTGATTTATTTACAGATTCAAAAAACGCAGACCAGCCGCCGATATGATAAGCCATCAGCGCATCCATATACGTTTCGGCGGCCTTGCGGTCAGTACATTCGCTGACAATTCGCCGGTAGCTGTCAAACTGTGCGGATATCAGAAGTCCGAGCAGCTTTTCATCCATGCCGGTGAAGCCGGAATTCCGAAAGAACACGATGCTTTCCTTGATCTTGCTCTGCACGATTCCTTCGAAGTAATGTTCAAAGCTGCTTCCCGTACTGCGGCACAGAAGCAGTACAGCCTCCTCATAGTGGTCGAAAATCAGGTGCAGGATCGCTGCCGATTCGTGCTGCATGGATACTTTCAGGGCTGTCAGGAGGTCAGCATCTGTACTTGCGTAATACTCCGCTTTGGTGTTTTGAAACAAGGCCTCGATCTCTCTCAGGAGCGGCTCCAGCAGGCAACCGAACAGCTCGTCCTTGGATTTGTAGCGGGTCTGTATTGCACCTACGGTCACGCCTGCTTTCTCGGCGATCTTCCGAAGCGATGCACTGGAATAACCTTTCGCCGAAAATTCCTGTCGAGCAGCCGTGATGATCTTATTGTCAAGCGTATGGTCTCTAAGTGCCATATATTCGCCCCTCCCTCCATAATTACAATGTAATTGATTATGTTGTAATTATATCGTTGCTCCGTTTATTTGTCAATATGGTTTGCAAATTTTACAGTACACTGCAAAAAATACCGCCGGCATATTGCCGACGGTACGAGAATCATATCTGCTCCAAATCTTTGTACTGTTCAAGCACAGGACTTTTATCTCCTACATACCAATAGTCGCAGTAGCTGCCGCCGAGCGCCTTGGTCTGCGTGCGGATAAGCCGAGCGTGCATGACCTCGGCAAGATAGTGGTCAGTTTTGCAGAGGTACGGCAAAAGCTTATCATAGCCATGCTCTTTTGCGTGTTTTACTATCGGGCAGCCGACAAGATGAAAAGCAAAGCCCTCCGTGTGCTGCTCGGGGTTGATCTCAACCCTCCAGCTATCCATCCATTCTCCCTTTGCCTGATGCTCTTTCTGCATCCGGATGAACTTGATATATGTCCTTTCAAATAACCGATACGGCCATCTCTGACGGTTTCCGTCTACGAATTTTCCGAGAAATTTCATTTTGTCGGTCATCTGCCGTTTGATTTTGAGCAGTGCTTCGCCGTCAAGTCGGTGTCCGCTTGCTTCATAGAAGGAAAGGATAGTGAACCAATCCAGCATATTCTTTGCCATTATATTTTCACCGAGGTCGGGCATATCCTTCATGAATTCGAGGTAATACCTTTCGGCTTCCCTGAAGATCTGCTCGGCTTCATTCGGATATCGCTCCCGGCAATAGCTTTCATATGGCTTTGCATATTGCGATTTTGCATAAGCTCTTTTCATATGGATTGTCTCCCACGCCGATCTCCGGCGTTATTTTCTTCCAACGATCATGGCCGAGTTGCCCAGCATCATCATAGCGGCACGCTGCTTCGAGCCGAAAATTTTCTCTGCGGTCTCCACATACTGAACCTCGGCAAAGCCCATGCCCCTCAGTTCCTCCACAAAGGCGTTCATGTCGCCGTACATCTGCGGCTTCATATTGTCATGCAGGACAAACACGCCGCCCTTTTTCAGTACCCGCAGGCTTTCCAGCAGCAGGGCATGCTTGTCCGCACCCATAATGTTATGATAGACGTAGTTGCTGATCACAGCATCAAAGCTCCCGTCCGGGAAATCCAGCTTATTGGCATCGCCGTGGACAAATCCGCATTGCTTACCGACACCCTCGGACGCCGCGTTTTTTTCGCAGAGTGCTTTGCTGTAGTTGTACATGGCGCCCCAATAATCAAGGCCGGTGATCTTCGCCTCCGGCCATGTGAGCGCTGCACGGACCGCCAGCGCACCGGAGCCGCAGCCGACCTCCAACAGGCTTCCGTGACCGTCAAAGTCAAGGCTGCTCAGAATTGTCTGATGCACCTTTTCCATCATGCCGCCTTTGCCGAAGGCGTACTGGCGGCGGATCCACGCCATCCAGCACAGCAGTGCCACCAGAATCACGGTGGCTGCGGCGAACACAACGCCCAAAACCGTGATGCGGAATACGGTAAAAGACAGTGCAGTCAGCACCAGCGTCACCAGCGCAATTCCCCCAAAAACATAGAAGACCGGATTTGACATCCAGCTGCCGTAGTCCTCTCCGTGCGTTCCCACTTTGATTTTCTTTTGAACATCAGAAATAGTGCTTTTCATGTAAGTGATTCCTTTCTCTTAAAATTGTTTCTCGCATAAACCGCCGCCGCAATGCACCAGATCACGATGGCGGTATTGGTGCTGCTCTGGCTCATTACGGACATCCATGTATCGACAGGCACCTGCATCGCTTGGGCAATATCCGGGACGCCTGCCAGCAGAATGTTCCATGTGACCGGGTGAAAAGCCAGCATCCACCGGGAATACCATGTCTTGCCCGCAAGCAGCATCACAAAATGGATGCCGAAAGCCAGTATCATCGGAACGTACATCGGCGCAATGGCGAGGAGCATGCCGTCCTGATAGGCGGTGACCGCCGCGATGGCGGCTTCTTCTCCGATGCGCGGGCCCAGATAGGTGGTGAACCACGCCATGGTAGCCACCCAGGTGTGGATCGTCAGCGCCACCGCAACGGTGAAAATTCCGCACAGATACTGAATGATCTTTGTTTTTCTGTACTTTGTATCAATGTCCGCATTCAGTGCTTTTACCGCAAAGTAATAGAGAAAGCCCCCAATCGCTCCCAGTCCAACGGTAAGCACGGGCCTCCACAGCCCATAAGAGCCAGACAGATAACAGGCTCTGTTGAAAAGGCTGGTGTCGGTTTTCTGAAGCGGAACGCACCCCAGCAGCCAGTCCCCGGCAGCCATCAGAACTGCTCCGATCGCACCGAGAATGTACCATCGAATCAGCTTTTTCGGTTTCTCCGTCTTCATCTTTTTTGCCTCCGATTGCAGTTCATGATTCTGCTTTTCATTTGGGCAATTTCCTCCTTCTTAGAAGATCAAAACGACAATACCGCCGACAATTGCCGCTCCTACGACCCAGATCAACGCCAGTATGCTTCGCCTTTTCAGCACCTGCCGCCAGGTCTGCACAAACGGTGCATCTTCAAGCCCTGGCAGCACCCAAAATCGGCTGTGCCCGACCCATAGCCTGTCGATTACAACGCCATCGTAAACATTCATGACCTCAAGAAGCAGCAGCGCCTGCCAATAGGCTTCACCAAAGATAGAAGCCCTGTTCCACATACCAATAATCAGCACAAGAGCAGCAAGCATCACGATGTAAAACGAAATCATAAAGCGCTTTCGTTTCCGGTTCATCGTATTGCGGTCGATCAGTCCCAGCTCAATGGCTTGGTCCTGCACCGTCTTGGGATAAAAGTACAGTCCATTGACCGCCCCGCCGATCACAGCGATTTTTACCATTGCGGTAAACAGCAGGCAATAAATCAACAATTGCAGTATGATCATTGTTTTTCCCTTCTCAGTCTGCGTGCGAATCGGGCATATGCTCCCATTTTCTTCGCCTCCTATTGCGGTTCATAAAGTCATTGCACCCCATAGAAAATTTCTTTTTTGAAGGAGAGGTAGATTGGCAGTCCTGCGACGAAGTTAAGAACACCGCCAACGATGAGCCATACAAGCACTGAGGAAACGCCCGCTGTTGTGATCTGAGTCATTCCGACAACCGCCCCTGCCAGTCCGGAATAAACCGTTATCCCAAAGCTCAAATTCTTTTGGAGCTTTGTGGCAATCTCCTTTTCGTGGATCTTGTTCAGATAAATTAGATACGCAACACCGAACAGGACGCCCGCCAGCGCAAGTAGCGCCGCATAGTCCAGCACATGGCAAAAGCCGTTTCTTCAAAAGTAAATAACACCTGCAATCAAGTGGATCATCCAGCCAATATCGCTGATTAGCCCCAACATCAGGAACGGAATATCCGGCATCATCGCTGTATATCGGACACCCTGTTTCCCCGCCTGCTGAAGCTGCTGGATATGGGCTTCTGTTGTTTTTCTTTTTTCATGCAGGACTTTTTTTATCACACGCATAGAAAATCTCTGCCTCCCAAAACGATTGCTTCTGTCACACGTCCTCAAAGCAGCGCGCAAAGCCACGCTGCCACAGCGGAGGCGGGAATGTAGATCACAAAGTGCCAGATATGTGTTTGCTTGTTATAGCCGAACATATGCGGACCGACCACGCCCTTCAGCTCCGGATAGAAATGCGGAAAGAAATTGGAGTGGCACAGCAGCACCCAGTCAAAGAAAATGATGTCGTAGATCTCCATGGCGTAGAGCACGGCGAGAAACCGCACAAAGAAGTCCAGGAAGCCGAAGCCGTTTCTGACGCCGTCCCATACGCTTAGTGCCGCCGCAGCGAGAAAAAGCAGGATGGCAATGATCTCAATCACCCAGCCGATACTATGTGCGCCGGGAAATCGTTCCTTTGTATCGGGGATTGCGTCCAGATTTTCCTTTGGTGCGGATGAGAAAAAACGCTTGTCCTGAATGAAACCCACCCCGCCGTATAAAACAAGAAAGTATGCCAGAAATACCATGAGCGTTACAAGAACCGTGATTTTCATTTTGATGTTGATGCCTCCGTACTGACAGACTGCTGCTTTTCCGCGTCCGGTTTTTTGATCAGGTCATACAGCTTTCCAAATTCGCCGATGTCCCGCACTCCGGCAAGTTCCATGCCCAGATGGACATATTTGTCGCACTTGGACTTGGCATCGGTCTCCAGAATTACCGGCACGCCCAGCCGGTTGCCCTCGGCAAAGGCAATATCCATAACCTTGCGCATATAGCCCTGTCCTGATACTGCTCCCGCACACAGACAAGCCCTACAAAGATATACGGCTTCTTCTCCTTGTCCATGCGATCTTGCAGTGGCACACCGCCGCGCTTGATGGCCATAGCGAAGTGCACGAGCCTCTTCAGGCTGGAATTGCGCAGCATCCCCTTTGCAATGGGCCACAGCGTCCTGACGCCCAGTTTCTGCTTCGGCAGCTTGTAGGCGATATAGCCCTCGCCCCGCTCGCCGGTGGTGTGCAGAAAGCCGCCCCGCAGCACCCCGCGCACATAGGCGCAGATATAGTTTGCCGTGGCTTCTTTCCCGGAAAAGGCAGCGGACATTCCCGTTTCCTCTCCGTAGTCGTAATAGCCGAAAGCGTGACCGATATCATGGATGGATTTTTCGTCCAATGTTGTAACTTTCATTGTATTTCACTTTCCTGATTCTTCAGCACATCTCTCTGTTCCGCCATCCGTCAGAAAGCGTTCCAGCTCCGATGCAAGCAGCGCCGGATGATTGATGATCTCACCATGACCAAAACCGGGGAAGCAGCGGACGATCAGACCCGGATATGCCTTCCGCAGTCGCTGGATGGCCTTTTTCATATGCCCTTCTTTTTCTCCGTACCAGCAGGCGACCTTTGCATCGGGCTGTACCGGAAAGTCCGTCCGATAGAGATAAAGCCCTGCCTCCCAAGTGGCCCGGACGGATTCCAAGCTGATATGATCCGGGATACGGCGGAGCATGGTCTGCATTCCCTGCTCCGTCTGCCCCATAAAGCGCAACGCCCATGCAGGCATATACTTTTCGTGTGCCGTTCGATACTGCTTTTGCGGCATGACCTTCAAAATCAGTCGATTCAGCACGCCAAAATCCAGATACTCCGGCCCGCTGAGGATCATTCGACCGATTTGAATGTTTGGGGAAGCCTTCAGAAAAATAGTCGGTCCGCAGCCCAGCGACTCTGCATAAAGCAGGTCCAGCCGTCCGTCCAGTTCTTTTTCAATATATTCCGCCAGCTTGTCCGCCTGAGCCTGAGCGGTCGTGTAGGTCGTTTCGCCTGTTCCGTCAAAGCCGTCGAAACTGACGGCATACACGCAGAATTTCTTTTCCAGCAGCGGGATCAGATTCTCAAACTGCCGCCAACACATAAGATTTCCGTGCAGCAGCATAATGGTCTTTCCTTGTCTATTGCCGAATCGTTTGATGTCCATACCAATCTGCCTCCCGGCTATTTTTCGACCTTCATGCAGAAATCGCAGCGGTCATTTCCACGCCCCAGTGTCATACTTCTCTCCCAGATCAGCTTCGGATGCAGCCCGGTATAGCTGATGTCGTCGCTGTCGCAAAAGCAGCGGCACAGCTCTGGGCAGCCGTATTCTGCGCAGGTGTCGTGATAGGGACACTCCATCATATCCACACGCCAGACGCCGTTACCGGTCTGCAGTTCTTTTGGGGCAAAGCCCGCCGCCAGGCCGAAAACGCTCCGGGTGGATTTGACGAAAACGCCGGGGACAAGGCGGTAAAGCCCCGGTATGTGCAGCAGGGCGGCAAGCTGTTTGTGGCTCGTTCTCGCCAAGCGCTCCACATAGCCGTGCACGGTTTGCAGCGCCTCCTCTTTCGGCATGACCCGCTGTAAGGTCTCGTAGGCCGCAATGCCCGGCAATATCTGCCGCTTGAGGTGGTATTGCTTTTCCTTGCTTGCACCCGCATTTTCAGCCAGCAGCGCACTCAGGCGCATATCGAAAGCGGTGTTCAGTTCCTTTGCTTGCGCGGGAAAGCGCAGTGCCACAGTCTCCCGGAAATCACGGGAAAGATAGGTTTCCTTCCTCTTCATCGTCCGTTACCCTTTCTTTTTATACCCGCAGTCGCAGTAGGGTCCGCCGGAGGCGAGAGTGTACTGCCGCACAAAATCAGTCGCGCCGCCCGCCTCGCTCATGGTGTAGTCCAGATGGCACAGGGCGGGGGTTAGGTCGTACAGCCCCAGCTCTTTCATCAGCACACAGATGCCGCATTTGGTAAAGCGTCCCTCGTAGCCGCTGCCATCCGGGTATTCGTAAAACTCCATGTTCCACGAATAGGGGTTGCGGTCGGCGGCTTTCAGAGCGGCTGTTGCCTTCATAGTGGCAATATCCTTTTCGGTGAACTTGCTTTTTCCGCTCTTGCGGCAGAACCACTGCATGGGCGCAGTCATCATGGCTTTTGCATAGTAATCCGTCAGCCTGTCCACCTCCGGACGCTGCGGCATGGAGAGAATAAAAGCACCGATCATCGCGCAGTTGACGAGGTTCATCTTGAATCGGTCGCCTTTTTCAAATTCAGGCAGCTCGGAGATGATCTCCCTGTATTTAGGCTTTGCTTTTTTCGTGATGGCTTTTGCCGTATTCGTACCGTAGCCGAACACCGCTGTCAGCTGGTTTCGGAAGGACGGCGCAAACATCGTCCACATGCCGAAAGGCATTCCCAAATAGGTCACTTTTTGTCCCTCCAATCGCATATCACGCGGGTCATGCGGCGGTCAATGTCAATGCGAGCCGTTTTACACTCCCTGGGATATTTCTTCGCAGCGCTGAACGCCAGCTTGACAAACAGTGCCGAGCCGACGGGAAGCATGGTCTTGAGCATACCGTCGGGGAAAACAAAATGCGTGCCGTGCTCATATACGACCGCCTCGACTTCGCAGGAGTGCGGTTTCTCCGCAAGGCGTTTTTCCATGCGGCGGATATATTTTGCGGTGTCCCAAAGTGCGTCGTCCTCTGCGCCGACAAGAAACGGCTTGCCGCGGATATTCTCGACCTTTATGAATTCCTCCTCGGTAATCGGGTGCGCCGCTTCAGAGTCGTCAAACAGCTTGCGGGAGGCAATCATATTGCCGGTGCGTTTGGACTCCTCCGAGATTATGCGCCAATAGTCAGGGCGCTGATAGCAAAACGGCATGTATGGCAAGGGCTTTCCCTTGCAAGAAAAGAGTGATTCTCCCTCGATTGGCCATTCCTTGCAGCCATCCTTTTTGCCCTGCATGAACCCCTGCCACACAAAGTCGCTGGGTGTCATTGCAATGGTTAGAGAAATGTCGCTGAATATCGATGCTGCCGTCAGGGCGAGGGTACCTGTCGTTGAGGCTCCCGCAATGCCTATTTTTTCGTTTCCGTGTAATTTGAGCCATGCCATTGCTTTTTCGATGCGTTCAAGGGGATAGTTGTGATGACCGTAGTCCTTTTTTGCAGGCGACATGGTCAAAATGTTCACGCCGAGGCGAATCAGCCACTTCACCGCCGAGCGCGCCATATAATCCTCGGGGTCGTCGCCGAGCATGGCGATGACGGTGCAGTCCGATCCGTCCTTGCACGCCCAATACGCGCCGTAAAAGCCATCGCTTTCAACATCAAAGTGGATGTGTTTCATTCAAAATGCCTCTTTCAAAAGTTGATCTTTACAATCTGCATCTTCATCATTCCGTCACCGACTTTGGCAAGAAAACGGAAAAAGCCGCTGACGGAAGGATCGCGGAGATCGTTGTAGCCCAGCATATAGCCGCGGCTTGTGACCTGCAAGCGGCTATCCCACGCACTGATCTCTTGGGGAGCGTCCGAAACCGCAAAATATGCGCCGACATCCTTGATTTTCGCCGTCCTGAGCCATGTCTTGGCGATCATCTTCACCGCCGTCCGATTTGCAGCGTCAAACACCAGCACGCCGCCGGGGAAGGCGTCCGCCATTTTTTGCACCAATGCTTTGACCTGTTCCGTCAGAAAGTAGTAGAACACGCCGGAGGCAAAGAACACCGCGCCGCCGGAGGCATCGATTTGGGAGAACCATTCGGTATCGTTCAAATTGCAGGGGATGTTTTCCTCCCGCTCCCCGGTGGGCAGCAGCTCATTGCGCACGGCGATCACATCCGGGAGATCCAGATTATAAATCTTGCAACTGCCGTTGTCGCAGCTTCTCCCTGTGCTGTCCAGTCCGCAGCCCAGATTGACCACCGCCGCATGGGGGTGGTCTTTCAGATAATCCCGCACCTCAAAAGCAAGGTCATTCTGCCGCATGGCCACCTCCAGTGAACCGAAACGCTGCATCAGGCTGCGGGATTTTTTCTCCGCCTCAGAAAAATCGTAGTCGATCTCGTTAATCAGCCGCACCGCTGTTTCGTCCCGGTAAAGATTCGGGTATAGTTCTGAGCAGACCTTCCGCGCATACAACGGAATGATCAGCGTCTCCTGTACGGTGTTTTTCTCGATTTTATATTTCATATAGGTATCTCCTTCAGTGAATAAATACCGACATAATCGCCGCCAGTGCTGCCGAAATGACCGCCATACCAATTGTGCCGAACAGCCACTTTTTGCCCTTATCCTTGGCTGTAATGTAGGGTTTCAGGTCTTCCGTTCCCGGAATTTCCCATGCGTTCGTATGTCCTACCCAATAGCCGTCAACCCAAAATCGGTCTATGAGATTCATAACGGACAGTATGACCAGAAGCTGCCAGAAGCCCGCACGAAAACCCCGCGCACCGTTCACCGCATAGACGCACACCAGCACATAGGCAATATAGCCGGGAACGCAGATGGCTTTGCATAGCAGGGCGTTTCGCTTGATTTTTTCGTGTGTTGTAAGTCCCAGCGTTACGCACCGCTCCTGCACCTCCTGGCTGTAAAGATGCACCATGCCCACCGCGCCCTTGCGGATACCGATGGCGCAAACCAAAATGAGCAGAACGCCCAGCCCTATGCCTTCCAGGATCGTTTGTAAAATCATCCCTGCTTCTCCTCATTCTGCTTTCCGGCAGACAAACCATGCCATACTCTTCACATTTCCGAGGGTCACGGCTGCGTACATACGTTCCAGCCGTGCTTTCAGACTGGAAACCGTCTCATAGAGCGGTGTGAAAAAACCTGCCTTTTCATAAACATGCCGGACGAACCAATCCGTCCGCTTGTGCTCGCCCTTCACATAAAAGCAGCCGCAGAATGTCCCGCCGGGTCTCAAAACCCGGAAAACCTCCCGATAAGCGGCTTCCTTGTCCGGAAAAGCATGAAAGCCGTTCAGCGACAAAACGATGTCGAAAGTATCGTCTTCATAGGGAAGCGCCCCCACATCGCCCTGCCGGAAGGTTACATTTTTCAGGTGCAGGCGGTCAGCCTTTTCCCGTGCCTGCCTCATCATATCGGGCGAATAATCGAGACAGGTAATGTCCGCCTCCGGCATAGTCTGATAAACCGGCATGGTCAGAATCCCTGTTCCCACCGGCACTTCCAGCAGCTTGTCGGAGAAATGCTCCGGAATACCGGACATTGCCTTTTCCAGATAGGCGTCGTTTTCCGCCTTGTTCATTGCCCACACCAAGCGACACACCGCTTTCCCACTCAGAGTAGAGCAGGTAATCATGCCGTCATAAAAGCTGTTTCCGCCCGTCATTCGGTACGCACCGCGAATGGCTTCTTTTCGTTCCATGGTTTTCTCTCCGTGTTTCAATCAACACACGACCGTTTCCGGTCTCATTTCTTCAAAAAATCTACAATCTTTACGAAGTCCTCTTTTGCCTCCTTGAAGATCGGCAGCATACAGTAGCAATGCACCATCTTCGGGCGGGCGGACACCGTATAGGGGACATTTGCCCGTTTGCAGGCTTCCTCAAAGTCCGGCAAAGCACCGTAGAGCACCTCGTCGGCAGAATAGAAGAAGTGAATATCGCCTACGCCGGTAAAATCTCCCCGGGAGCCGGAGAGCATATAGTCCGGCACATTCTCGCAGCCATGCCGCATGAACTTTTCCACCGTCACCATGAAGGCATAGTCGATGGAAACATCCCTTTTGTTGAGTGCCTGCATCCGCGCCTTTTCCGCGTCGTTCCACGGTACTTCGCCGGGGGATACGGCGACGATGTGCCTTGGCTGCGGCAGCGGCTCGGGCTGCGCGTTGTTGTGCGCCGCGATCCCCAAAGCCAGCGCACCGCCGGAGGAAAAGCCGCAGGTACTGACATTTCCGCCGCCATACAGTGCAATCATTTTTCGATAACATTCGTACACCATTGCGTAGGTTTCAGTAATGCAGTGTTCCATGCAGAGCGGGTAAAACGGAAACCACACATCACAGCCGGTCTCGCGGCAGAGCTTGCGCATCACAGGCAGGTCGCCCTTATCGGGGCCGATCACCATGCCGCCGCCAAAGAAATAGAGAATCGCGCGCTCGGACGGCTTCGGATGCTCTCGCACGATCAGGCAGGGAAATCCGTTTACCGCGATCGTTTCATAATATGCCTTGCTGTCGGTGGGCGTAAAAACGCCGCGGTGTCGGTTCTGCTTTTCAATTTCCTTTCGCAGTGCATCCTCCGGCAAGGCGAACGCCTTTTTCGCGCCGGAGAGCTTGTATACGCTGCGTAAGATAGATGCAAAGATACTCATGATTTAGCCCCCTCATTTCCGCGCCGTAATGCAGAGCCAGCTTTTCCTTTTGTGTATTTGCACCTCGTGAAAACCCGCCTGTTCCAGATACGCCTTTAATTCAATGTCCTTATAGATGGTCATGCCGCCGATGATCTCTGTCCACTTCTTGTCCTTGTCCGTATCGCCGTTGCTTTCGTTGCAGATGAGTAATGTCCCGCCGGGCTTCAGCACCCGGTAAACCTCCCGGAAGCACTGCGGCAGATCGGGCCAGAAATAGACGGTTTCAAAGGCCGTTACCGCATCGAACCAGTCGCCTGCAAAGATCATATCCGCCACGCTGCCCTGCAGAACGGTGCAGCGGCCCTCCGCGATGGCGGCCTCGTTGACCTTTTTGGATTTCTCCACGCTGACGGGCGAATAGTCGATGCCCTTGACGATACCCTGCGGGCATTTTTTCAGCAGCTTCCGGATATTGGCCCCGCCGCCGCAGCCGCAGTCCAGCACCTTGGCGTCCGGCGCAAGCTCCAAAAATCGAAGCCCCCACCGAGCCACGGCGCTGTGCCCGACGTTCATCATGGCGACCATGATTTTTCCGCCAAAGCCCTCGGGCTTGCGGGTATTTTCAAAGAATGACATATCACACCTCCGTTTTCTCACACTCGGCATAGGTCAGCGGGAATGAGGCTTTCAGAACAACGCTTTTCCGCACCGTCCAGCCGTTTTGCCTTAGGAAGCGCAGGTATTCCTCGCCCGTCCACCTGCTGTGGAGAGGAAATCCTGCCAGCTTCATGAAAAATGCCCTGACCTTGCCGAAAATAGAATTCTCCGCGTGGGTGAAGGTGGGCCCGATGAGCACTCCGTCATCCTTCAGAACCCGGCGAATCTCGGCAAGGGCTTTCTCCGGCTGCGGCACGATATGCAGCGCGTTGGACACGATCACCACATCAAAGGATTTGTCTGCATAGGGCAGGCAGAACATATCCTGCACGGAAAAGTGCAGCTTTGCCGAGCGGTTGTCCCGCTTGGCCTCTGCAATCATCTCCGCAGAGGCGTCCGTCGCCTCAATATGCGCCGCCGCATTCACGATGTGCTTTGCGATCAGCCCCGTGCCGGTTGCCAGTTCCAGCACCGTTTTGGCTTTCACCACCGGCCGGATCAGCTCATACATCTCGTCATACGCCGCCCGATCCTTTCGCATAAAGCGGTCGTACCGACCGGCATTTCTGTCCCAGAAATTCTTGTGTTCTCGCATCTCTGTCATTCCCTTCGGTGTTAGATTTGCCTAACCGATACGTGCAGTTATTCGGTTAGATGTCGCTAACTATCGTGTCTTGGAAAAGCCGCATTGCTGCGGCACCCCTCCCAAAGCTATTCTTGCTTAATTTAGCGTTTTCGGACGATTTTTTTAGAAAATCATTACTTCCCATTTCTGCTAAAAAGTATAGCACCGCCGATGGTTAGTGTCAACTAACCATCTCTCATCTTTTCCTCTGCCTTCGGAGAGCGTACAAAGCAGCTGCCCTTATTCTTTGATTATAGCATCCCACGGTTTGCGCCGCCAAGGGTTAAGAAAATCGTTGACGCTTTTTCTATTTCTGGCTATAATAGGCGCACCGAGGATGGACGCCTTTCCGCCTGTCTTTCTATGACCACAACACGTACCACAGACGCTTCCGGGACACATGGTTACAACGGGAAAAAGAGGCCACAAGACCATTTACATTCCAGGCAAAAGCGGCGGAAATGGCTAAAAATCAATACAAATCAGAGCTTTTAATTCGTTCGCATCCGAGAGGTCGAGGGTTCGAATCCCTTCAGGTCCACCAACGCAATATAATCCGAACCCTTTGCCGATTGGCCGTGGGTTCGGATTTATTGTTTTGTCCGCCGTCCCGGCATAATTTTCCCCGCCGCCGCATAATAGACAGGGGAGGGGAACGCTATGAAGCCTGCTGTTTATCTGTACGGTGTGCCGGGTCAATATGAAAACTATCTGGCGGCGCTGGAGAGCGCCGGGGTCCGGGTGGTCCTGTGCCGGGACCTGTACCGCAGTCTGGACTGCGGGGGACTGCTGCTGCCCGGCGGCGGGGACATCCGGGGCCCCCTTCCGGGAACGGAGTCCTTTCTGATCGACTCCTTTGCCCGGTCCCGGCGGCCCATTCTGGGGATCTGCCGGGGACTCCAGGCCCTGAACGTCCACTGGGGCGGGACCCTGCGGGATATCCCCGGCCACCAGCTGCCCCGGGGCGATCTGGTGCACCCCACCCGGGCGGAGGGGCTGATGGCCCGTCTGCTGGGGGAAGCTCCCGCCGTCACCAGCTGCCACCACCAGGCGGTGGACCGCCTGGCCCCGCCCTTACAGGCGGTGCAGTGGTCCCCGGACGGCGTGGTGGAGGCGGCGGTCCACCGGCAGCTGCCGGTGCTGGGGGTCCAGTGGCACCCGGAGCGCCAGAGCTATGGCCTGCGCCGGGCGGACGCCCCCGGGGCAGAGGCCCTGTTTGCCTATTTCGCTGCACTGATAGGAGGAGAACCATGGACAGACCCGTGCGGGAGCTGAATCTGGAGCTGGGGCGGCCCGACGCCGCGGAAGCCCTCCGCCGCCTGGCGGCGGAGGTGGAAGCCGCCCGGAAAATGGGGACTCCGGCCATGAAGCTGATCCATGGCTACGGCTCCTCCGGCAAAGGCGGGCGGCTGCGCACTGCCTGCCGCACCTGGCTGCGGCAGCAGGAGCTGTGCTTTCTGCCCGGGGAGGAGTTCAGCATCTTCAACCAGGAGGCCCGCCGGTGGCTGGCCCTGTGTCCCCGGCTGCGGCAGGACCGGGATCTGGATGCCGAAAACCGGGGCGTCACCTATGTTCTGCTGAAAAAATAACAAAAATCGCCGTGAAGCGCTTCTTTTTTCAAGCGCTTCACGGCGGTTTTTCATTCCAGGGATGCCTTGTATCCCTCGCCCCAGGCCCACATGGAGTCCAGAATGGGCTCCAGGCTCCGGCCCAGCGGGGTCAGGGAATACTCCACCCGGGGCGGCACCTCGGCATAGACCTCCCGGTGGACCAGGCCGCTTTTCTCCATGTCCCGCAGCTGGGCGGCGAGCACCTTCTGGGACACATCACCCACAGATTTTCTCAGCTCGCCGAAGCGCTTGGTGCCCGGCATCAGGTCCCGGAGGATCAGCACCTTCCACTTGTCGCCGATCAAGGTCAGCGTGGTCTCCACCGGGCAGGTGGGCAGCTGGTCCTTTTTCTTTGCCTCACTCACGTCCATAAAACCTCCCCAAAAGCTGTCCCGGTTTCAGGCGGGACGTCCCGCAAAAGCCGGGCTTTGTCCCGGTTTTTATCCGGGACAGGCCGGGACGGAAAGCCCTGTCCCGGCGTTTTTGCGTCTTTTTATTTTCCCACGCAGAAGCGGGAGAAAATGGTCTGGATCAGGTCGTCCCGGATGTGTTTTCCGTTCAGCTCCCCCAGAGCCTCCAGGGCGGCCTCGGCGTCGGTGAGCACCACGTCCGGGGTCATGCCGATATCCAGGGCGCTGCGGGCGCTGCGGACGGAGGCCAGGGCCCGGGACACGGCGTCGGCCTGGCGGGCGTTGGTCAGCAGCTCCCCGGGGCGGCCCTCCCCGGCGGGGTACATGGCTCCGATGGCGTCGCACAGGACGGACACCCCCTCGCCGCTGCGGGCGGACAGGGACACCATGTTGTCGAACTCGTCGGCCAGTCGGCCGATGTCCACCGCCCGGGGCAGGTCGGATTTGTTCACCGCCACCAGCAGGTTGGGCGCCTGCCGGGCCAGGTCCATGGCCTCCCGGTCGGCGTCGGTCAGGGGGGTGGAGCCGTCCAGCACCAGCAGGGCCAGGGAGGCCTGGCGGGCGGCGGCCCGGGCCCGCTCCACGCCGATCTTCTCCACGGCGTCCTCCGTCTGGTGGATGCCCGCCGTGTCGCACAGGCGCAGCAGCACATGGCCCACCCGGACCTTTTCCTCCACCGTGTCCCGGGTGGTTCCGGCCACGTCGGTGACAATGGCCCGGTCATAGCCCAGCAGGGCGTTAAGCAGGGAGGACTTGCCCACGTTGGGGCGGCCCAGGATCACCGTGGGGACCCCTAATTTCAGGAGCTTTCCCCGGGAGAAGGTGGCCAGCAGCTCCTCCAGCCGGTTTTCGGCGCGGCGGAGGGTATCCAGCATGTCCTCCCGCTGGAGGTCGCCGATGTCCTCGTCGGGATAGTCCACCACGGCGTAAAACCGGGAGACGATGGCCATCAGGCCGTCGTAGATCTCCGCCACGGTGCGGCTGAGGACCCCCTCCAGCTGGCCCACGGCGTTGTGGGCGGCCTGGGCGGTCTCGGCGTCGATCAGGTCCGCCACGGCCTCCGCCTGCAAAAGGTCCATGCGGCCGTTGAGAAAGGCCCGGCGGGTGAACTCGCCGCCCTTGGCCTGGCGGGCTCCGGCGGCAAGCATGGCGGCCAGGGCCGCGTCCAGCACCACCGGGCTTCCGTGGCACTGCAGCTCGCCGCAGTCCTGGCCAGTGTAGCTGCCGGGGCCGGGGAACAGCACCGCCAGGGCGCTGTCGATGACCTGGCCGTCCCGGTCCAGCACGTCCCCCAGCACCAGGCGGCGGGGCTCCTGCCGGGACATGGGGCGGCCGTTTTTCGGGCGGAACACCCGGTCCAGCACGGTGCAGGTGTCCGGCCCGGACAGGCGCACCACGCCAATGGCCGACGGCCCCGGAGCCGTGGCAATGGCGGCGATGGTATCAGACATGGAAATGCACTCCTTTTTATACACATGAGGCCAGTATAGCATGATTTGTTGCCCCGGGCAAGGCAGCAGGCGATAATTCCCCGGGAAACGGGGCAGACTATGGGCAGATCAACGGAAAGGAGGGGCGGAATATGCAGGCTATGGTCCACGCGAAAACGTGCATCCAGTGCGGGCTGTGTCCGGCGGTGTGCCCGGACGTGTTCACCCTGGATCCCGGGGAACCCGCCCGGGCCATCAGCGGCCCGGTGCCGGAGGAGTGCCGGCTGGCGGCCCAGGAGGCGGCGGACAGCTGCCCGGTAGGGGCCATCGAGATCCGGTGAACAAACGGCGGGGGGGGACGCGGGCCCTCTCAGTCGGCTGCGCCGACAGCTCTCACAGAGGGAGAGCCAAGTCCGTAGGGCCCGCTGCCCTCGGCGGCCCGGGGCAGGGGGCGGATTGCCGCCGAAAATGGTACAATTGGGAGGACACCCCCAAGAGGGGGGGGGGGGGGGGGGGGGGGGG
>NZ_JAJEPW010000039.1:0-27921 GCF_020687045.1 Brotocaccenecus cirricatena | reverse complement strand
GGGTATGTATCTTTGATTGCTTCCATATCCGGTATGACAATAGGCCAGTTCAGCGACAGAAATTCACACCATCGCGGGAAGCTCTCTACGGCAAGATACTGGAGCATGTCCTTCTGGTGCTCTACACCCTCTGCACACCATTCATAGGTAAGCAGACCAATTTTCAAATCCCAGTCCGCTTCCACAACGGAAGCTCTGGCCGCACCGTAAAACTCCGCTGCGCCTTGCAGCAGGCCGTTGATGATATCTTCTGAATCTTCTAAGCTGCGCAGCCGTTCTTCCAGAAGTCCAAGTGCTGTCTGGAAATCTTGGGACGCTGCGCGATTGTTGTTCTCTGTGCTGTTCATGGCTGCGCTCCTTTCTACAAATCAAAAAAACTGCCTGATTCTCCAATCAAGCAGCCTTCTTTCGCAGCATCTACCGCCGGTAGTGCTGCGCTATTATTTGTCCGTAAGGGTACGCCTCCATGCGTAGGGTCTATTCCGCTCTGCGATAACGCTGTCCAATTTCATGCACTGGCCTGATCTTGCACAGCAAACCGCCGGTAGCGCAGAGGCGCGCCGTCCAAGCAAATAATAAGGCTGACATGGCTGTGCGGATTTTATGATCTTTTGGCTGTATCGGTGACAGAATGGCGTGTGCCTATCGGAGCAGCCCCTTTACGATGGCATGAATATTCTGTAGCTGTTCAGGACTCAGTTTCTGCATATCCTGAAAAACGGCTCTGAGCTGTTCGGGATATTCATTCCCATCGTCAAAGAAGTCCCTTGCGGTTATATCAAGATAATCGCAGATGTAGAAGAAGCCACTTAACGACGGCATAGACTTCCCGGTCTCAATATTGTTGATATAACCCGGATTCTGACCCATTGAAAGGCTCATGTCACGAGCCGAAACGCCCTTTTGCGTTCTCAATTTGGCCAGTCTCAGGGAGAACTCCTTGTCTGTCATCACTTCACCTCCACATATTATATTTTAGCCCATACAGACGCTATTCTCGTTTGAATATAGCCCTTGTTTGTGCGAATGTATGGTTTTATAAATGCTATCATATGCGGAGATATTGGATTTATAATGTAATAGAAAAAGGACTCTCGATTGGGGCATATAGTCCGCAATGAGAGTCCTTCTGAAATATTCAACTGTATCAGTTGGTGTGAATAATGAAGCCGGAGAAACCTGAGTAAGTGGTTGGCCTAATGCTACTCATATTTGAATTGTCGTGTTGCTTTTCCGGCGCATACGGGACATCCACATTTCTGCTTTCCGGTTCGGGAGTAGATGGCCGTTTTCCAAACATGCCCTTCAGCGCATTTCCACCATACCCGCTTGTGACTTCCCGGCGTTACCATTTCTGGAGTCAGACCGCTGTTCAGCGTGCTATCCCATTGCGCGGCGATTTTCGGATGAAGCGTAGCAAGATCATTGAAACCGGCCAGAACGCGCCTGCCCATACAATATGGGCAGGCGGAGCGTTCCACGGCTCTGGATGCAATTACTGCCTGCCATTCATGTCCAAGCGCACATCGCCACCAGACCTTTTTGTTGCTGTAAGGCGTTACGTTATCCGGTCTCAAGCTGCCGTTGCGTTCAGCATCCCACTCCACAGCGAGATCAGGAAAGAGGGTGGACAGGTCATTCTCGCCAGACACGGCAGTTTTCCCGCTACAAATTGGACACCCAGCACCTCTGTTCCGGCTCAGGATACTCGCACGCCACGAATGTCCATTCTCACATTTCCACCAGACATATTTTCCGCTTCCGGCCAGTACTTCGGTGGGCTTCAATTCGCCGTTCTTTTCCATATCCCACTGTGCAGCCAACGCAGGATTTACCGTGGCAAGGTCGTTTCTGCCAACCCACAGAACACGCCCTGTGCAGTATGGGCATTTTGAACCGTCCGACCTGCTTCGCACCTGTGCCTGCCATGAATGTCCAGCGTCGCATCTCCACCACACCTTCTGATGACTGCCCTTATGTATGGTATCCGGCGTCAGCGGGGCATTTTTGTTCCAGTCCCACTCTTGCAGGAGATACATTCTGTCCTGTTGCTCACAGAGGTGTTTAAGAGAATATTCCGGTTTCATTCGAGTACCTCAAATTGCCTGCGTAGCTTCACTTGGCTCTGTTCTCATCTCCGGTTGAAGATTTACAGTCAGTTCGCCGTTTTCTGTCTTGCTGACGTGGAATTTTATGGGATTTCCTTTTGCCCATTGCGGGTCAGCAGCCGCCTTTTTAGACCATTTCTCATAGAAGCGCACCAACTCGTTGCCCAAAAGAGCATCGGCCTTCCGCCTGACCTCTGCGGCCTCGGCCAGTGTCTTATAGGTACCAAGGAAATACTGCTTCTTCTGAAATACCAGTTTGGCTACATACCGGCCCTGAATAAAGTAAACGCCGCGAACGCCGGTTGTGTTGTTTTTCGGAATCGTATTACTTTTCCATGCATCAATGCTGGTGCCATCCACATGAGTGAGAAAACCGGCTAACGCCTTATCGTGTTCCCGTTTCTTACAGCCGCAGCTCTGCTGTCCGCAATACATCAGGTTGTTGTAGGAAACATCGGTTTCATTGCCGCAGTCACAGTGGCAATGCCAGATTACGAAGCCCTTTGCATCGCGCTTTTTTGTGGAGTATTGCGCAGTCAACCGTCCAAAGCGTTGCCCGGTAATGTCAGAAGAAGCATAGTTTTTCACATTTTTGCAGCCGCAATTTGTTTTACGCCCGGATACCAGCTCGCTGGCCGTTGCTTCACAGGTGTAACCGCAGCTGCACAGACATGTCCAGTACGCTCCCATCCTGGTGCGCTTTCGGCTTTTGCCCACAACCCTCAATTCGCCAAAGGTCTTGCCAAGCAGGTCGTATGCCGTTGCCTGCTGCGCCCGTTCTCGCCGCAGGCAGCCGCAGCTGAGGGAACCTCCGCTTTTGAGGGAGCGCTCCAGCACATATCGTTCCGTGCCGCAGTCACAGCGGCAGAGATGTTTCTTTTCGCCTTGTGCCGTAGTGACAACCTTGTCCAGTAATGTCCAGCGCCCGAAGCGCTGACCTTTTTTCAGCCCATTTTCTTCTGATTTCATGTATTCATATTATCCTCGCCGGAGAATACGCCCTGCTTGAAAAGCTCATAGTAGCAGTTTTCACAGAGCTGCCCCTGTCCTTGAACGTAATATTTTCGCTTGGAGATCGGCGTGTTTTTCGGAACGTTGGTCAAACGCCAGCACAGGACGTAGCGCTCCATCTGCTTTCTTCGGGAGCCGCTTGCTTTCGTGCGCCAGTCGCTCTGTTTGCGCATGTTGATATTGTCTGCCATACTCGCCCTCACTTTTCCATCTGCGTTGGGGCTGGAGAAGGAGAGATTATCTTGATCCGGTTGCAGAACACGGTCACGCGCGTCCTGCCGCCCTTGGTGCAGGTATAGAGAACGAGATCATAGCCGCTGTTCTGTACGGCGTCCACCTCGCTGGGGTTCAGCGTCTCGATCTTTTCAATGGAGTAGGTATTGATTACGCCCTCCATATCCGTAAAGATCACGGCATTGCCCGTCTGCAAGTCCTTCAGCCGTCCAAAGTGGTTCTGGTAGTTATGGGCGGCAATGACCAGATCATCCGTCCGGGAGGAACCGAACTGGCGGCATGGAGCGATCTTCAAGCGGTTATAGTCCCATTCCGACATGACCGGCAGCTTCAATTCCAGCGCGGGTATTTCCACATACCCCACATACGCATAGCCGTCCAGCTCGACTACCGGCATTTCCGGGTCAAGGGGTGTGGCGGAGGACGTGGGCGTGGTTCCGGGTATTTCCGTCCCGGCCGGCGTTGGCTCGCGGGTCGCCTGTGCGTCGATCACCGCCTCGACGTTTGCCAGCAGGCTCTCGGCTTCCTGCCCGGCTTGTACGTCCTCCTGACGGTTATGGAAGAAAAGGAGCAGTGCCGAAAGGATCAGCACTGCTCCCACTGCTAACATGGCAATGCCCGTTTTCTTAGGCATTTTTCCGTTTCTTCTTACCCAGCACGACCGCCCCGCCGAGAATCAGGACAAGTCCCGCGCCGCCAAGCACCCAGATGGGCCAGTTGAGCTGACCGGTCTGAATCAGTGTGCGGCTGTTGGTAATGGTCACAACGCCGTTATTGACGCTGTAATATGGTGTGTAGCCCCTGGGGATATTCGTTTCAATGACCTGCCAGTTGCCGTATGCATTCAGGTCTTTCCATGAATAGCTCCAGTTGTTCCATGCGCCAAGGCGGACGGAATCATACGCCACATCGCCGTTGTAGAGCGTAACAGTTACGGAATCGGGACGTTCCTTGAGATTATCGTTGCTCCAGACCTTCCGCACCGTGATATCCAGAGGCTCGCTGGGTGTGGGAGGTGTGGGCGGCGTAGGAGGCGGAGTGGGTGTATCCTTAGTGTTGGTGATGATCGTGGTATTGCCCTCTGTCTTGTAGCTCACCGTGTATCCGCTTGGTACGCGGGCTTCCTCGACCGTCCAGACATGGCCCTCTACCAGCTTGTCAAAGGTGTATGTCCAGCCGTTTTTGGCATTCAGAACCTCGGATTTTTCCACCTTGCCGTCCCGGAGCAGGTTGACGGTCACGCTGTCATTGGGGTGATTGCTGTTGCCGTCCGACCAAATCTTACGGACGGTGAGCTGGCTTTCCTGATAGGCTTCCACATGGAAAATCCAGTCCACCTCACCCACGCGGTTGGCGTATTCGTTGCCAAGGTCAGCGGGAACGGCCAGCTCCACTTTCAGAGTGGCCGTTTCGCCGGTGCGGAAGGTGCCGAGTAGCTTATTGCTTTTCAGTCCATCCAGCTGGTCAGGAGAAGCGTCATAGATCAGCTCTGTGCCGTTCCAGACCTTCATGGAGAGCTTGGACAGAAAATCCGTCATGGTAGCAACGGTTTCGTCGCGCTGCCCCGGAATATTGGCCTGATCCTTGCCGTCCGTGTTTTCAAACGTCTCGCTGTAGGTAAGGGGATTATCCGTTTCGTCGTGCGCCTCGGCTCTCATGTAGAGATTCACGAAGTCGCAGTCGGTCGCAGAGTTGGTGAAGGTGATGGTCTCCGTTACGGTATCACCGGGCATAACGTTCTTAAAGTTGTTGAACAGATCGGTCTCCGTGTATTCGCTGCCAGGCTGGAAATCAAAACCCTTTGAGAAGCCTTCAAACGTAATGGAGGGAGACGCTGCAAAGGCCGTTAGCGACATGCTCATCACCACGAGCAGCATCAGCACAAGGGATGTGATTGCTTTGAATGACTTTTTCATGATTTCCACCCCCTTAGTTACCAGTCGGAACGACCAGATTGCCGTTTACGTCGATTGAGAAGTCTTCACCCCAAGCAGCCCTAACGGCAGCTCCCGGAACGCTCTGGATGGCCTCGGCCATCACGTCAACAGCCTGCTTGCCGCCATCCGTATCCATGTAGGAGCCGATCAGCGTCATGCTGTCTGTCAGGTTGGTTTCCGGCTTCTGATTCGGTGCGACGGGTTTTGTGTAGTAGTAATAATCGCCATACTTCACCCAGCCTGTGCCCAGCGTAAAGGTGGGGAGGGATGCGGTGCCGCCAATGTGCTGCCCCTGGTCGTTTGTGCGGTAAGTCACCAGCTTGACGCGGATAAAAGCATCGATTGTGCCGGTATTCTTCACGTTGACATTGGATTTCACGCCCGTGCTGCCGTTAAACGTTTCCATCACTTCGCAAGTCACCTTGGTGGGAAGGAATTTGTTCTGAATTGGCGCGTCTTTTGTGCTCAGCCATGCAAGCGTGCCGCCGATGGCCAGCGCCAGAAGGAGTACGGTCGCAATTACCATGGTCGTCAGGCGGCCAGTACGGAGCGCTTTCCCGTGTGCCGGAGCTGCTGCCTTGCGGTGCTTGCCTTCATATCTGCCTCTATACATCTTCATTCCCTCCTTCCTCAGTGATTCGTGCCGAAGATGTTCCGAACAACCTCACTGAAACCATTCAGCCACTGATTGTTGTTCTTCGTGTTGACGCAGGTAATGCTGCCGGTGGGATTCTGTGCTGTCAGCGCAGCGCTGCCGCCGTTATTGGCAGAATAGCGCCAGCTCCAGCCGGCGTTCTCACTGATGGTGTAAGTACCGATGGGCAATTCAACAAGCGTTTCCGTGCTGTTGCCCCATACAGTCACTTCGGAATACTTCACGCCGTCCTTGTAAACATCGAACACATAGGACTCATCGTCCGCGCCGCCCTGTTTGGTAATGCGCAGCGTGCAGGTCTTGATGTGGATCAGGAACGCGGGATTGCCGGAAGTGATTTCATTGTTCCACTTACAGCCATCCACGGTACAAGTCTCATGCAGGAAGGTTGTGTAGCTGGTTACATCATCGGTACCGATATTGACGGTTGCTTTGACGGGGAGATCCTGCTTGGTGTATTTACCGTTATCCAGCTTGGCTTCATCCGGCGTGTAGGTGATATCCAACGTCGGCTTTGTGCCGATCATTTGAACACCATCGTCCGTTGAATACTTGCCTCCGTTTTTCCACTTTTCAGAATTGGCAACATAATTGCTGCTGTAATCGTTGTTTGCGGGCACGGTCTCGCCGTAGTAGGCGGTGGAATCCTTGAATGTCAGCTCCGGTTTGAAGACGTTGATGTTGGCAGCAGGGGTGTTTTCACCGGATTTTTCCGTTGCCGGTGTGCCCGCGCTGCCCGTTGAACCGGTAGTTTTGGGCGTTACGGTGACTTTGATGGTATAGGTCGTGTCTTCGGTCAGATTATCAAGCTTGTCAGAAATGACATTGCCGTCTTTGTCCTTGACCGCAACGGTGATATCGACGTACTCGGCCTGCCAGGGATCAAGGCCGTAAGGTTTATCGGTGTCGGCTGCCTTGCTGAGATCAAGCTTTACATCGCCAACGCTGATTTCAGAGCCATCCTTGAGCTGATCGGCGGTGACTTCGCCCTTGAGGTAGACATTTTTGTCCTTGGCCGTGACGGTCACGTCCTTGATGGGGACGTTGACAGTGGGTCTATCAAAGGTCAGGAGCGGATTTTCAGCAGAACCATTCTCATAGATACCGGCACTGGTGTTGGTGTACACTTCGTTGCCTCCCAGGAAGCCCGCCTTGGGCTGTACCTTGAAGCTGATGACCAGCTTGTGGCCGCGATAGGTGACGCTGTCGCCCTCGGTGACGGTACCGACGTAGTTCTCAGAGAAGTTAAAGCCGGTGACGTTCACCTGATCGCCGCTGATAGATGCCGTCGCGCCCATTGTGCTGTTGTTATTGCTCCAGGTGTAGTCGTCGTTAGCGTTCTTTCCGGTGCAGGCATAGGTCTCCACTGTGATATTCGCCGCCGTCGTTCCAGCCGGGAGCGTGAACTGCGGGGAGATGATGTCCTTCACAACAGCATCGGAGGTCAGAGTGGAAGTCGTACCGCCGGTTTCGATCTGGTCGGAAATCTGCTGGAAGATGCTGTTCAGCGTTCCAGCATCCGCAGCGGAAAGATAATAACTGGGAGACTGCGGATACTGCGTGTTGGAAGACACACGCTGCATGAACCAGTTGGCTTTCTCCGTTTCGTTTCCGTTCTGATTGCCTGCGCTGGTCGCGTCCGCGCCGGGGAATATGCCAATGCTGTATACTGTTGCTCCATAGGTGTTTTTTGCAGTCCCAGCCTGAGTAATCGCACTGTTCGCCGTATTTGAATCATAACCTTTCCAACCAGGAACACCATCCGAAAAAACGATTACGACACGATTCCGCTTTTCTCCCTCTGCTATGGGATTTGCACCGAAAATCCCGTTACCCATCTCCAGTCCAAGATTTGTAAGCGTTCCGCCTTCCGCAGAAAGAGCTCCGACGGAAGCACTGACATTGCCAACTCCCGTGGAGGTGTTCATATCCTGAAAGGCGTTCCCATATTGCCCTTGTGCGGCACTTCCGTATTTATATTGATTGCTGCCTACAAAAACCTCTGTATTGCCGTAATTATAATTGGTGCCGTTATAGTATTGTCCACTCGCAAAGCCAACCACGGCAATACGGTGATTGACATTATCGGCAGGGGTACTGATGTCGCCATCTGCACCTGCCGCCTTTGCCGCGACGGCATTGGCGAATGTAGTTGCTGCATTCTTTAGAGCATTCAGCCTCGTGCCGCCAGCACTACTGCTATAATCCCTGCGATAAAACTGCGTGTCAGGACTGCTCCCATCCCCCAACGACTCTTCTATAACCGTTGTGACTCCATTCAGAGTATAGGAATAGGTGTACTTCTTTACGGACTGATAGAGAGGAGCATATTGCCCAAAGTTTGGAATGCTACTGTCTCCGGTCGTATAGAGGATTTGCTGACCATCCATCGTATACCAGTATTCATCAGCGGAAAAGACATGTTCTTCTCTCCTCACTGCGACGGACTTATACTCTCCTGAAACCAGACAGTACAGGCTGTTTTGATTATCATAGTATTTCCTGTTGCTCCAGCCGGAAATAGCGGTATATACCATCTTCTGTTCTACGGAAACGGCAATATACTCGTTATTATTCAGCTTGTGCCACAGGTTCTCGCTGCCACCATTGTGCCTGAGCGGATAATACTCGTCATTATGATAGTTGCGACTGTTATATCCCCCGGTTCGGTATGCCGTGTATGTATAGCCACCTATCGGATCGTTCATCGAGCCAGACTGGTCGATAACAAGAACAATATCAGTGGGGATATCCGTTTTCTGCTCCGTAATGACCTTAGAGCCGGTGGCGAAGGCTTCCAGCGTGATGGTATAGGAACCGTCAGCGTTGGCTGTCGCCGTCTTGCTGATCTTCATGCCACTGTCGGGCTCATTGTCCGCATAGGCTCTCGTGCCGGGCACGATCAGCGCGCAGAAAAGAGACAGGCACAAAAGCAGCGATAGAATCTTCGTCTTTTTCATTCTCTGCCTCCTTAATTGCCGCCGGTGACGGGTTCGCCAAAGGGCGCAACATTGGTATAGTTCACCGTAGGACGGTAAATCTCACTCTCCACGGGAGGTTCGGATTCTTCAATAACGATGGCGGGCAAGGGCGCGGGCATCAGCGAGTCCATGTACGCCTCCACCTGTGCGACCTTCTCCTCCGACAAAGACTTCAGTACATCCTCCGGGGTTGCCTTGATAATAGCCTCGATCTCCTCCAGCGTCTGGCAGGCCATAAGCCGGTCAAACAGATGGCAGGGACATTTGCAATCCTCGCCGATGCAGCCCTCTGTGCAGGTATCGATATGCTTGGAAGCATTAGATACGGGCTTCACATACAGCGGGCAGCCCTCCTTATGCGTCTCGCCCTCGGCTGCGCCGCAGGTGCATTCCTTGGGAGCCTCAGTCTCGGCAGGCTTCTCCGTTTCCGCAGGCTTTTCCGTCTCGGAAGGCTTCTCGGTTTCGGAGGGCAGGGGGGTCTCCGTCGGCTTGGGTTCCTCTGTGGGTGTTGGCGTTTCCGTTACCTCCGGCGTGGGAGTCTGGGTTTCTTCCGTGACCGTAATCTCGCCGTTTGTAGCGGCCTGATCGGTAGAAAGCGCCAGCGTGCCGGGAAGCACTACTCCGATAACCAACACAAGGCTGACAATCAGTGCGAATCCTTTTTTGTTCTTCATAGCGCTGCCTCCTTACGAATTGGGCCAACCCTTGGCGTCCATAACGGTATCGCCGTTGTTGGCGGTCTGCACGGCCTGGGCGGAAACATCCACCGTTGCCGTGGCGTTCTGGTACTCGTTGCCCATGTCGGGCTTAAATGTTACAGCGGTGAAGATGGGCGCGGTGATTTCTCCGGGCTTCAGGGGCTTGGAATAATAATAGTAGCCGTCCTTTTCCGTCCAGTCGGCGGTGTTGAGCGTCAGCTCCACCAGACCGGTATCCGGCGTACCCTCGCCCTGAAGCTTGATATTCTTCTCCACTTTTACCCGTACCCATGCGTCGGACGCTCCGGTGTTTTTCACCTCCGCAATCTTGGTGACGGTGGTGTTGGGCATCACTCCGCTCAGATTTTCAAAGGGCTTGGTTTTTTCGTCATCCGCCCATTCCTGCACTGCGATCTCCACGCCGCCGGTGGTGATGACATTGTGCGCCTTACCTTCTGCGGTAAAGAACGCAATGGTTCCGGCGGCGAACGTGGCAATGCAGATGGCCAGCACCGACAGAATCAAAATTTTTCGCTTCATAGTCCTTACTCCTCTCAAGCTGTATTTGCAAACCTCCGCTCCGGAATTTGATAACGAAGTTGCATGGTCTTGTCAGACCATATGAGAACATCCGGTCTTGCCGGGTGCTCTCATATGGCCTGTACCCCGAAGGGTACAGACCACATAGGTGGAGGGGAATAGCACAGCCAATTGCAAAGCTGTGCTAAAGTGAATTACGCATCAAATGCGGCAAAAGCTGCTTCCCAAGTATCAAAGCCATCAGCCTGAATCGCTTCTGCCTTAACGGTAATAGTTCCGAAGGTCTGACCATTCTCAATGGCAGCGGGAATCTTCACCTGATTGAACATCGCAGTAGTATCAGCACCGGAAGCCAGAGTTCCGTCATACTTCAGAATGAATTTAGCACTGAAATTGCCCATCTCGAAAGGAGTGCCAGTCGTAACGCCCACAATGCTCCAGCCTTCACCAAGCGCATCAACGAGAAGCATCAGAGACTGTTCATAACCCTGATTGGGATAGGCAATACCGAAATTGGGGAAATACGCAGCGCACATATTCATCCAGTTTTCAACGTTAACAGTCGCACGAATATAGGCGGCGTTCTGGCCAACGTTATGGACAATCGGGTCTTTGGTCACGACAGCACCGGGATAAACGTTATATTCGTTGCTGGCAACACGATCGCCCTCGGGATCATTGACGTTGGTTTCATCAAGCTTAATCTTGACATCGCCCATCGTGAATGTATTTGTGGCAGTCTTGGTGTCGGTGAAGTAGGCCAGAGATGCGCCTACGATGGCGATTGCGACCAGTGCGACGCACAGGAAAATCGCGGTCAGTTTCTTCTTCATGTACTCAGTCTCCTTAAATAAGTATTTGGTATCTTGTCTGCGCCCGCGCGCAGAGGGTTACTTGTTTGCGATGTTGTTCCAAGCCTCAGAAGCGCTAAAGGTCTCAGTAGCGTTCTTATGGAGCTGAGAGGCGTAGGCCGTGATCGTCAGGGTGGGCTTTACAGCGCCTTCTGCATCCAGAGCGTTCATCTGCTCCTTGGTAACAGAACCCTTAACAGTGACCTGATCGTCCTTCAGAACGCTGTAAGGTGTGCCGATCTGATTGGTGGTGCCATCAACAACACGGTAGTAGACCGTATCGACACCATCGAGCTTCGTCCAGCCGTCAGCGATAACATACTCAAGGTAGGTATCGAAGCTTGCGGACTTATCCAGCTTCACAAACAGGTAGCACTCTTCGGAGCCAGCCAGAACAGTCGCCTTGGGGTTCTTGCTGATGGTGTAGCCCGGAATCATTTTGTACTCCGTGCCGGTGGTCTCTTTCAGCTCAACCTTGATGTCGCTGGTGGTAAAGGTATTCGTTACCACATCAGACTTCGCGGTCAGCCATGCCAACGTACCTGCTACAACGCCAACGACCAGTAGAGTCAGCGCCAGAAACAATGCCAAACCTTTCTTCTTCATGTCGTTTTCCTCCTTTCCTCGGGTATTTGCGATGAGGATTTATTTCAACAGATGTCGAAATCGGTGTTTCTCGCATCTGTTGGAATCATAAGAGATTAGTTGAAAGCAGCCCAGGCAGCTTCTGCGTTAGCAAAGCCGTCAGCCTGAATGGCGTAAGCATTGACGGTGATGGTCATGCCCTCGATGGTTGCAAGCTGCTCATTCGTGATAGTGCCTGGAACGGTGATGGAATCAAACAGAGCGTCCAGAGCGACATCAGCAGTGGGAGCGCCAACAGTCTCTTTGTACCAGAACTCATAGGTGCGGGTGTCTGCGGTCGCATCCTTGGTGTTGCCCTTGTAGACCCAGTTCGCAGCATCATAGCCGTTGAAGATGCTGGTCAGATCTGCGCCGGTGGGAGCAAAGATAGCATCCAGAGCACTGGCCTTGGAGAAGGTGACAGTCATCTTGATGTAGCTGGCTTCACTGCCGTTCAGAACGGTGACCATGGGGTCTTTGTTGTAGGTGTGACCCGGCAGCAGCTTGTAGCTGTTGGCCTTGACACGATCAGCGCCGTCAACCAGAGAGCCGTCAGTATTCGCCTTGGCCTCGTCCAGCTTGATTGCTACGGAGCCGACGCTGAATGTGTTGACGACTTCATCGTTGGAAGTCAGGAACGCCATTGTTCCCAGCACCGAGGCGGTAACAAGCAACACCGCACAGAGGGTCAGGAGCAGAGCCTTGCTTCTTGTTTTCATCACGAAAACCTCCTAAAAAATTGTTATATAGGGAGCCTTGCGGCATTGCCCTTGAATCAATGAAGCGCTTACTGCGCATCCCGTTCCGCTTCCCGTTTTATCAGCTCCTGCCGGAGCGCATCAGCGGCAGCTTTGTCAAAGCGGCCTGCCTCGACGACCTGCTGAATGGCTTCCACCTCGTCGTCTGTGAGCAGGTTATCGGTTTTCCGACGAATCTCGTCGGTCAGGCTTTCACCGGCAGGTTCTTCCGGGGCGGCATCGACCGCAGCGGCCTTGTGCGCCGCGGCATGAGCGCCTTTCTTGCGCCGGGAAGACTTTTTCTTTTTGTTCTCGTCCTTGTCTTTGTCGTCTGCAAAAATGTCGGGAATGAACACAAGCAGCAGCAGGACAGCGCCCGCCGATATGGCAATGTACATTCCGGGCGGGTGCTGGATATAATCCGCAACATAGCCGAGATACGGAATAGAGAAGATCGGCGTGCCAATTACATTTTTATAATGTACGAGAGAACCGTCCTCGGCCTCGTTGGCATCGCCCTTTGTGCGGAAACGGATCACGGTGGGGTCTTCCTCGTCCGGGACAATACCCACGACACGGTGCGTGGCCACAGTATTCTCGTCCAGCATGAACGTGATGGGCTGCCCCTCTGTTATGGTGTAGGGGTCTACCTTTTTTACATAGATCAGCGAACCGGTGTGATAGGTCGGCTCCATAGAGCCGGACAGCACGGTGAATACCTGCAATCCCACGACCCTTGCGCCAACCAGCAGGAGCGCCAGAAACACCACCAGCGCGACCAGGATGCTGCTGATCACATTCCAGATTTTCTTAAGAGATTTGTCCATAAAGCTTCTTACTTATCCTCTTCCTCTAAAACTTCAGCCCTGACGTTTGGCACAACAAAGCTATAAATCTGTTCAAATGCCCATTGGGTCGTTTCCTCGCTGTTTTCCAGCTCGCCGTTCATAACTCTGGAGGCAAAGAACAGCATTGTGGAGAAGATCTGATGAATGAGCATGTCCATGTATGTGCCGGGCTTGAAAGACTTGCTTGCTTTTTCAATCAGCGGCTGGAAACACGCAAGATGTGTTTCGTATGCATGAGCGCGGCAGCTTGCGGAATAATAGTACCGAATGTAGAAGATACAATCGGCTGGCTTACTCAAGATAAGGTCCCAGCTCTTTTTCCAGAGGATATACGCCCGCTCTTTCCATGAGAGCCCCGGCATATGCATGATAGGAAGCGTCTTTTGCAGAAGGTTGGCAAAGTTCACATCCTCCATGTGAAGTGCTGCGCTGAGCAGGTCATCTTTGCCGGAAAAACACTTATAAATATATGCCTCGTTCAGCTTCGCTTCGGATGCAATGGCTTTGGTGGTGGTTTTCTCCATGCCATCCCGCGCTACGACGCGAACTGCGCTGTCGATGAAGACCTGCCGCATCTCTTGTACTTCCAACTGCACACCACTTTCTGGAAAATAAGCGGGTACTTATCCTGCCTGGGAAAAGAAAGCAGAGCATCGGCACGCGCCGATTGATCTGCTGGTTTTGGCGAAAAATCATCGTGGAGTTCATCACTCGACGGACAGACGGACATTCAATCCACGATCAGAATCTTCACGTCAAACCTCCTTCATATCAAAAAAGCCTTGGGACTCGGTGCTTCGTGGAGTTCATCACTCCATCAAATCACTCCATCCAAGGCGGCAAAACACTGGAATACCTGTGCTTTTTTTCGGGCGCATGACACAAAAGCTTGACTGCGCATTTCAGAACCCTACGGCGTTCAATTTCTTCATATTGTCCCGCTTCAAAATCAGAGAAGAGTGGACATACCGATCAAGCGTGATAGTCGTTGTCGCGTGTCCCAGCACCTCCGAAAGCGACTTGATCTCAAATCCAACCTCGACAGCACGCGTCGCAAACGTGTGACGAAGCGTGTGAAAATGAACGCCCTCCAGGCCACATTCGCGGGTATATTTCTCCATTCTGTACTGCAAAGCACGCGGCTCCATATAATTTTCCGTGCCGGTTAAAACGTAAGCGGCTGAACTGTGGGGATTCATCTTCCCGCAAAGCTCAGCCGTGTAGTCTGTTATGGGAATCGTCCTGATGGAAGTATCGCTTTTGGGTGTACCGATCACGATCCTTGTCCGTGTGCTGCCGGCGGCGCTGGTATCGCGCAGCCGTTGAAGCGTGGCGTCGATACGGATCGTCTGTTCTTTTAAGGATATATTGCCCCATTGCAGCGCACAAAGCTCTCCGATCCGAACGCCTGTGAACAGCGTCAGCAGCACGCCAAACTTGCAGGTGTCCATATCATCCAGAAGATAAGAAACGAAACGCGTCTGCTCTTCGCGGGACAGCACTCGCATTTCCTTTTTCCCCGGCTTGGGGTAATTGATCTCGATAGCCGGGAATCCTCCGGTGAAAAATGTTGCTGTGTATTTCAGGATACTGTGCAGAACGACAAGCACATCATGCACGGTCTTCGGAGCCAGCTCATCCTCGAAAAGCAGCTCCTCTGTGAAGTCGTCGATCAGGCCGGTCGTCATGCCCATGGGGAAGCAGCCGCCGAGCTTCGGCTTGATGTGCTTCCGCAGAGCGGTATCATATTTAATATAGGTAGACTCCTTCACTTTGGGCTTTCGCATACGCAGCCATTCGTCACAGTAGAACGAAAAGCGATGCCGGGAGTTCGTGCTGGGAATTGGCTTCCCATTGACCAGCGCCGCTTTGCACTTGGTCACTTTTTCCTTGGCCTCCCGATAAGTCTTGCCATAGCAGAAGCCGTACTTGATTTTGCCGGAAAGCTCGTATCCTTTGATATAGCGTGCTTCCCATCTGCCGTCCTTGCGTTTGAAAATGTTTTCGCCTTTTGCCATCTTGAGAACCTCCTAATTTTTTGAAAACGTTGTGGCAACACACATTCTACCAACAGCACCAAGCTGTTCCAGACTGCGCATTTGACTGCGATAAACCGTCAGTCGAACGTGTCAGCAGCAGGAATCGGGCACATATTTGCAGGTTCACACCCGTGCCCCGATTTCTTTTTTCAAAAACTGCCGCGAATTCACCTCTTCCTATTGATTTTTACCGAGCTTAGTGCTATAATCTGGTATGAATATTATAGGGCGTAAGGGTCATGGAGTGATGAACTCCACGAAATAAGAAGCCGCGCTTGAGACGTTACACTTGGCAAGCAATGCCTGCGTTTATACAAACTTGACGAACAGGGAGATTTCCGTCACCGGAAATCTCCCTGCTGCTTGTTGGGGAAACTCTCCCAACCCCCTGATTGATCGAACGGTTCCCGTTCGGCTGCGCCCTGCGTTGCAGTGCTATTTTTCTGTTGATGCTCTCTTGTCTGCCGCTGGTCGTCGGCATCCGTGCGCAGGAGCATCTCGGCGTTGGCCTTATAAATCTGGAGCCGCTTCGCTTCGTCACGAGCCTTGGAAAGCTCTGCATAATCGAGCTTCTTCTGCACGAGCAGATCGGAATACTCCGCTTGCAGGCTCTTGACGGTGGGCAGCTTTTTCAGCGCCAGATCGTCAAACGCCTTCTTCGCTGCCTTGTGGATGGTGATGTCGCTCTCGTGCGCATCGTAATATTTTCTGGAATACCCGGCCTTGCGATAAGCAGTGTAGATATCTCTGGTTTTGGCATAGTTGATGATGTGCGTTTTCAAAACGGCGATCTCTGCCATGCGGCTCTCTGCCGCCTTTATTTTTGCCGTCAGTTCCTTCGTCCTGTTGCTTGCAGCATCCGCATAATCGGCCAGCGCATCGAAATCCGCGAAATCATGCTTCTGGATGAAGAGCAGCGTTTCAGCCATGGTTTTCAGCTTCACAACTTTCAGCTTCTGGTCGTATGCAGCGCCTTTGCCGTTGCCGATTTTGGCCTCAATCTGTGAAATCAGCGTCGGTCTCGACACCTTGGAAGGATACCTCTTTTTCCTGCGCGGCGTATGCACCCGTGTACCGAGAATCACAGCCCGCAGTTCTTCTTCCGAGTAGCCTTCGCCCAGCGACCGGAGCCGAATATTCTGCGGCTGACCGTCCCGCATGAAGGTGACATGCCTGCCGCGTTTTACGGTGTAACCGGCGGCTTCCACCAGCTTCAGAAATTCCTCAAAATCTTTCGGTTTCTTTGCAAGCGCTGCGTCAATGGCCGCACGCAGCAGATCGCGCTGACAGGGCTTTGCTTTGCCGCCCAGCCACTTGTTGTAGCTTTTGCTGTACGGCTTCGGATTCTCAATCACAGACAGCCGGTGCTCCATACAGACAAGATCGCTGATCTTCCGGACAGCTTCGGTGCTGCCCCAGAAGTTGCGAAATTTCCGCGTGCAGTCCAGCGTAGTGGAGTTCCAAATGATATGGTTGTGGATGTGCTGCTTGTCGGTGTGGGTACAGACGATAAAGGCATGGTCGCCCTTCGTGAAGCGCCTGGCAAATTCATAGCCGAGTTGGTTGGCTTCCTCCGGTGTGACCTCGCCCGGTTTGAAGGATTGCCGGATCTGATACGCAATCACATCGCTGGCCTGCTCCCGGCCGGTGAGCTGCCGGTACTGGCGCTTGGATAGAAGAAACTCGCTGTCCGCCGTCTTTGCATCACAGGCATAGGCCGAAATATATTCGCCGTCTTCCGTCTTATCCGGATTCTTTGCGTAGTCTGTCCGTTCTGTCAGGCATTGGGCAATGGTCTTGCCCTTGTTGACGTGCATGGGAATGATTCGCGTGGTCGCCATGGGCAAGACCTCCTTTGAAAAAAAGTAGCGCGGAAGCTTTTACACTCCCGCGCTTGCGTTACCAATATACTTTTTCTTTCATCCAGTCCCGCAGCAGATGAAGCTGTGCAACGAACCAAGCACCTAGCATCGGCAGTCCGTATGGTGAGAGCAGAAACGCCGCTACCAGCTCGATCACGCCGTTTTTTACATCGTGGTCGATGAAACTGAAAATGCTCACAAGGACGAGAAGCACAGACAGAACATTCAGCAGCACCGCAGAAATATGCAGGGTCAGCGTGCAGAGCCAGATCAGAAACGCGAGGACAAGCATGACCGGTGCAAGTAAAATTTTCAGAATCAATCTCATTGCCGTCAGCTCCTTTCTTTTCTGATTCTATTCTACACGAGTTGCTGTAAAGCGCAAGGATGTCAAAAGCTTTTTGAGCACAATGGTCGGAATCAGAATCCCATTATTTTATTGCAGCAAGTCGCGTTAGTATCCCATTCGCCATGTCCCAAAGCTGTTCCTGATTTTGGACGACCTGCTCCAAATCTGTATCGTAGATGCGCCCGGATTCATTCATCCGCCGCGCAATCTGATTGATGTTGTTGCTGGCATAGCGAAGAAGTGATACCATTTCTTTCAGCTCCGGCAGCTCCAACCGGACGATCATGCCGTCAATGGCGATGCGACGCAGATAGGCGCTGAGATTGGTCATGCCCGCCTGCGTCATTTTTTCTTCGATCATGCGCTTTTCCGCTTCGGATACCCAGAAGATAATCTGCACATTTCTGTTTCTGGCCATGGTCATCGCTCCTGTCCCGGCAGCTTTTTCTCTGCGGTCTTTGTCTGAATCGCCGTTTTGTTTTTCTGAATCTTCTCCAGCACGGAGGGACGTTTTGCCGGTGCAGCTTTTTCTTTTGCCAGCTCCTCGCGCACACGAGAGACAAGCAGATTGACAAGGCCGGGATTGACCTGCGATACGAGAAAATACCGGCTACGTTCATGCCCCCATTCGTCGGCATCGGTACAGACCGGAACCGTCTGCGCCCACGCCTTGTTATCACGGCTGATTCGCCCGTCGTGGTCAAACGCACGCACGGTATTGGCAAGCACATACGCCACACGCTCCATTCCAAACTGCGCTGCAACCTGTGCGGCGGCCTTGCCTGTATCGAGACAATAGTCGTGGTAGCTTTCATGGATCGCGGATTCCAGCGCGTCCCGGCAGGCCATGTTTACGCGAAAGGATTCCCGGTAGGCGGGCAGTTCATCATGCTCAATGGCATACTCTGCGCTCTGCTTATAGACAGGGATATTTGCGGTTTCAGAAGAAATTTTTTGGATATCATTACGTTCCATAATCGTCCTCCTTGTAATCTTGATTTGTACTTGTTCTTTCCGTATAATAAGAAAAACGGTGGTGGTAAAATGGCAAGCAACGATCAGCTCTGGCAGGAAGCAAAGAAGCGCTGCCGACTGGATGACGAAGATATCGCCCTCGCCAAACGGCTGGGGCTGAATCCGCGCAGCCTTATCAAGAACATTCCCAGCAAAAGCGAGCCGTGGAAGGCTCCCGTCAAAGACTGGCTCCATGAGATAGAGGCAAAGCGCAGCAAAAAGGCAGAGCAGAAGCAGCGCCGCCGCGAGAAAGAGGCAAAGGTGCAGGATAGTGCCGACAAGGAAAAGTAATTCCTCGTCGGCGCTGTTTTGTTATCTGCTTTCCTGCTCCCGCTGCTTTTCGGGCGTGTCTTGCGTCTGGCGCGTCGGTGTGTTTTTCAGCCGTGCCAGTACGGAGGGGCGCTCTGCCTTTGCAGAGATCGCAGCATCATCCGCCAACTGCTCCATGGGCGTGCGCTCGTCGATGTTCAGCTCGGCGTTGAGTTCTGCAAGCCGTGCAGATTTTACGCGCAGCTCTTCCTCTTGCGGGAAGGGCTTGCCCAGCTCCGCCTTTGCGGCCTCCATCTGTGCGGTGGTCGCATCCAGCGTGTTTCGGACATTCTGCAATCTGTCCGGCATGGCGTTCAAAACGTTGTCGATACGCGTGAGGTTGCCGCGTGCATCCTTGCCCAGCGTCACGCGATGGGTCATCTGCCCCTTTAGCGTCAGAACATAGTCTTTGCCGAAATCCTCCAGCGTAAGGGACATCTGGAATCCGCGGTAGGTGCCGACGGGCACCGGCTCCATACCCCGCACATCCTTGAACGCTTCCAAGAGCGCCGCACCGGCGTTGTCCTTATCCGTAAGATTGTCGTTTTTGACCGTCATACCGGCAAAGCCGTCCTCCGGATGTGGGTGCGCCGCCAGCGTTTTCATATCTGCCTCAAGACCGGAAATGAACCCCCTGGACTTTTCAATGTCCTCCGGGAATTTCTTCAAAAGGCTGTCCTCCAGCTTGTACTGCTGGCTCTGATGGCTGGCCTTCATCAGCTTCAATCGCGCAACGTCCACATCCAAATCCATCTTCTCTTTGATCCTCTCGTCACCGGCGCACAGCGCCTTGATCTCTGCGTAGGAAAGGGCTGTTTCGTCCACATCCTCGCAGGAGCGAACCGGGGATTTTGAGGTCATGATCTGAGAGATGAATTTCTGCTTGTTCTCCACTGTCTGCCAGAGGTAGGCGTCGAATGTGGATTCGGTGACGTAACGATAGATGTGTACTTCCTTGTTGCGGTTGCCCTGACGGATGATGCGGCCGCTGCGCTGCTCCAAATCACCGGGACGCCACGGGCAGTCAAGGTCATGGAGTGCCACGAGCCTGTCCTGCACGTTCATACCAGCGCCCATTTTGAAGGTGCTGCCCATGAGCACACGCACCTGACCGGCGCGCACTTTTGCGAACAGCTCTTTCTTTCGCGCTTCGGTATTCGCTTCATGGATGAACGCGATCTGCTCACGGGGGATGCCGCGGGCGACGAGCTTTTCCCGGATGTCGTCGTAAATCGTGAACGCCGGTTCTTCGGCTGCATCCTGCCCAACGGCAGCTTCCAGCGCGTGAAGCTCCGGGCTGTCGAGATTCCCGCCTGCGGCTTTTGCCGCTCTGGATGCAGGCATTGCCGCTTTCGGTGTGGAGAGGTCGCAGAAGACGAGCTGGGTGAGCTTATCTGCCTGTCCGTCCTTCCAGACGGAATAGATATTGTCCACGCACATATTGACCTTGCTGCCTGCCTCATCAGGCAGATCGGGATTGATGACGCGCTGGTCAAGCCCCAGCTTGCGC
This sequence comes from Brotocaccenecus cirricatena, assembly GCF_020687045.1. NCBI lineage: Bacteria > Bacillati > Bacillota > Clostridia > Eubacteriales > Oscillospiraceae > Brotocaccenecus > Brotocaccenecus cirricatena. The sequence goes on along the minus strand of NZ_JAJEPW010000039.1, from coordinate 7,614 downwards.
CCGTCCGACGTAATCTTGAGCATATTGTCGGTGCTTGCGTCCACGATTCCCGCATGGACTTTAGCGGCACGCTCGGAAAGCTCCTGCACCATGCCTTTCTGAATCTCTGTCGGCTGTGCCACGACGTTGTGATAGATGGGCGTCGGCGTGGGCAGATGAAGCTGATCCGCCGTCTTGATGTCGGCGGCTTCCTTGAATAGCTGCATCAGCTCCGGGAGGTTAAAGAATTTTGAAAACCGGGTACGCGCCCGGTAGCCGGTGCCCTCCGGGGCAAGCTCAATGGCCGTTGCAGTCTCACCAAAGGTAGAAGCCCAGCAGTCAAAATGCGTCAGGTGTTTTCTCTGGAGCATGTCGTGCTGGAGATAGCGCATCATGGTGTACAGTTCCGTCATGGAGTTTGACACCGGCGTGCCAGTCGCAAACACAATACCCTTGTTGCCGGTGATCTCATCAATATACCGGCATTTCAGGAGCATATCCGAAGACTTCTGCGCATCGGAGGTGGAAAGACCGGCAACATTGCGCATTTTTGTATAGAGGAACAGATTCTTGAACGCGTGGGCTTCGTCCACATAGAGCCGGTCTACGCCAAGCTGCTCGAAGGTGATAACATCATCCTTGCGGCCGGTGTCCTGCAATTTCTTGAGCTTCACTTCAAGACTCTTTTTCGTTTTTTCCAGACTCTTGATGGTGAAACGCTCGGCGTTGTTTGCCCTTAGCTCCATCAGGCCGTCTTCAATTTCATAAATCTGCTCTTGCAGCATCCGCTCCTGCCGTTCTCTGGAGACCGGAATACGCTCAAACTGGCTGTGTCCGATGATGACGGCATCATAATCGCCGGTGGCGATGCGGGCGCAGAACTTTTTGCGGTTTCTCGGCTCAAAGTCCTTTTTGGTAACGGCGAGGATATTGGCAGAGGGGTACAGACGCAGGAACTCCGACGCCCACTGCTCGATCAGGTGATTGGGCACCACAAACATGGGCTTGTGGCAAAGACCGAGACGCTTGCTCTCCATCGCTGCCGCGACCATCTCGAAGGTCTTGCCCGCGCCGACTTCGTGCGCAAGAAGCGTGTTGCCGCCATACAGAATGTGAGCAACGGCATTTAGCTGATGTTCCCGAAGCTGTATCTCCGGATTCATGCCGGAGAACGTAATACGCTGTCCGTTGTACTCGCGCGGACGGGTGGAATTGAAAAGCTCGTTGTACCTCTGAACCAAATCGTGCCGCCGCGTCGGGTCTTTCCATATCCATTCCTGAAAAGCGTCCTTGATGGCCTGCTGCTTCTGCTGGGCAAGCGTGGTCTCCTTGGAGTTGAGCACGCGCTTCTCTCTGCCGTCTGCATCCTCAATGGTGTCGTAAATGCGCACGTCGCGCAGATTCAGCGTGTCCTCCAGAATCTTGTAGGCATTGGCGCGTTCCGTGCCGTAGGTCATGTTGGCGTTGATGTCGCTGCGGCCTACGACGCTCTTGCCGGTGATATTCCATTCCGCGCTGAAATCCGAATAGTTGACATCAATGCTCCGGCGCACATAGAAAGCAGGCTCCAACAGCTCAAACATGAACTGCCTGATATACTCTTTGTCGATCCACGTTGCGCCGAGGCGTACTTCAATTTCCGAAGCATCCAGATCCTTGGGCTGCGCCTGTTCCAAAGCCGCAGCATTGGCGGCGTAGTTCGCAAGGCCGTCTTTGGGGAATCCGGGCGCGGCGTAGCTGCGGGCAATGCGCAGCTTCTCACGGACATCGCCGGAGAGATATTCATCCGCTGTCTGCCATTCACGCTCCACGGGGTCAAAGAAGATAACGCCGGTCAGCTCATTGACCAGCTTGTCCTGACTTTTGCCGGAGAGCTGAGCCATATAGTCCATGTCCACGCAGGCTTTTTCCGAGATGGACAGCGCCAGCGCTTCCGATGCCGTATCCACGGACGTGATGGCCTCATGGGGACGGATCGTGCGCTTTGTGAAAATGTCTGCCTTGCGCTTGAGGTTGTTTTCTTCATCCAGCACCTCCAGAGAGCAGAGCAGGAAGTATGAGCTGTCATCCGAAAATGCCAGATTGTTGGCGCGAGCGTTGATAAGGCCGTATTTCACCGTGAAAGAATCATAGAGGGTATCCAGCTCCCGCTGTGTCTGCTGGATCGCTTCATCGGAGACGAAGCCGTCCATCTGCTGCCCGATGAGCTTCTGTACGCAGTCCCGGAGCTGCACCATGCCCTTGACGCGCTCTTTTGCCGTTGCGTTCAGGTCAGGCTTGACCATGACGCTGTTTTCCCGGTAATACACCTCACCGTCCACGATGGTGTAGGAGAAGTTTTTCACATTGGGGTCTGCGGGAATCGACGTGCCGATCTTCTCGTTTTCACCGAGGTCTGGCAGCTCTGCCTCCTGATATTTACCGCCGATTTTCTGCACTGCTTCATGGAGCAGCGCTCCCAAATCTACACCGTCTATGGGGCTGACGGTATAATCCTGCTTGCCGTACTGCGTACTCTCCGAAGATGGGGTTCCGAGCACCATTTCCGGATGCTCTGCGAAGTAGCTGTTGATGGCAAAGCCGTTTTCGGACTGCCCAAGGTGAATCCAGTCCTCATCGATCTCAATGGGACGATCTCGGCGTTGCAGGAAGATGATATCCGAAACGACATCCGTACCGGCGTTGGCGCGGAACGCATTGTTGGGCAGACGGATCGCGCCCAGCAGCTCCGCCCGCTGCGCGATGTACCTGCGGACTTCGGGCGATTGCTTATCCATCGTGTAGCGAGAGGTCACGAACGCGATCACGCCGCCCGGACGCACCTGGCCGAGCGTTTTTGCAAAGAAATAGTCGTGAATGGAAAAACCGAGCTTGTTATAAGCCCGGTCATCTACCTGATATTGTCCAAACGGGACGTTGCCCACAGCGAGGTCGAAAAAGTCTTTTCTATCCGTTGTCTCAAAGCCTGCGATGGTAATGTCCGCCTTGGGGTAAAGCTGCTTGGCAATGCGCCCGGTAATGCTGTCCAGCTCCACGCCGTAGAGCTTGCTGCCCTGCATCGTTTCCGGTAGACAGCCGAAGAAGTTGCCGACGCCCATCGACGGCTCCAAAATGTTGCCGGTCTGGAAGCCCATATTGCCGACCGCTTCATAGATCGCCTTGATAACGGTGGGGCTGGTGTAGTGGGCGTTCAGCGTGGAGGCGCGGGCAGCAGCGTATTCTTCCGGGGAAAGTGTGGCGTACAGCTCTGCAAACTCGTCCGACCAGTTTGGCTTGTTCTCGTCGAAGGCATCCGCAAGACCGCCCCAGCCCACATAGCGGGAGAGGATTTCCTGCTGCTCCGGGCTGGCCTGTAAGCCCTCAAACTCCAGCTCTTGCAGGAGATGGATAGCCGCCATATTTGCCCGAAACTTTGCTTTTGCGCCGCCGACGCCGAGGGCATCATCGGTGATGTGAAAATTCTGCGCGTTGCGGTGGCTTGCCGCCTTGAAGTCAGCATAAGCGGCCTGCTCCGCAGCGGCGGCATTGGGAAAGTCCTGCCACTCGCCGTCAATGGGGATAGATACCGCAGGACGATGTGCGGGAGGCTCGTCGATCTCGGCCTGAGAGATGGCATCATCAAAATCAGGCAAAAACTCGCCCATTTCCGAAAGCGCTGCTCGACCTTCATGCTCCAGAATCAGTCTTTCTTCCTCGCTCATGGCAGGCGGTTTAGGCTCGACAGGTTCCGCAGAGGGCGGGTCATGCTCCGGCTCGTCAAAGCGCAGAGTGCGAATCTCCACATCATAGGGGAGGTTGCTTTTGTCACCGGGATATACCGCCACGGTTTCCTCGGTGTAGGCGGGTTTTGGTTCTTTTTCGGGGACAACCGTATTCTCTGCGGCGGTCTTTTCCGGCTGCGGATACCGCTCCATGAGCCGCGCGAAGCTCTCCCTGCTCTCCGCGCGGGAGATGGGATAGAAAAGCGTCGGGTCGCTGAGGGTAATATCAAAGATGCCGATGCTCTCGATGATATAGGGCTTTCCATTTTCCAGATACACCGTATCGCCTACGGAATACGGGAACTGTTCTCTCTGCGGGACAGGAGCTGTTTCGGGAACGTCTGTAACTGCTTCCTCTGGCTCATGCCAGTGGTATTGCTCCACATCCTCATCCGAAACGTGAATGAGGTCGCTGAAATCGAGATTTTCCAGCTCGTTGGTAATAATCTCTTGCAAAGAGCCGTACTGCCGGGTTTCCAGATGCTCATCATCCAGATAGCGCTCCAGCCGATAATTCACAAGGTCAATGTTCACCTGAATGGGAATCTCATCGTCTGTGACAGTGGTGTAGGCGACGCCGATCTTCGCCGGGTCGCTGAAATCCGCCTCTGAGCCGTATTCACCCCGGCAGAAGTCGGAGATCAGCCATTTTGCCCGTTCCATAAGCAATGCCGGTTCCTCGACCAGCTCACGTCCCGCTACCTCTGCGTGTGCCCGTTCGTCCGGGTAATTGCCATAGATGCGCAGATGCTTCCGTGCCTGCTGGTCGTAGATGGCTGCACCATCATATGCGAAGCCGTCGCTTTCCATCGTACCGTCCACATAGCCCTGTGCGGCTTTTTCTGCTTCTTCCAGCGTCTGATAGTCCAGTTTCTCATCAAAGCCGTTTTCAAAGTGATGATATGCCACGACCTGATACCGTGGGGCCATCCGCTCGGCATAATCATCAATCATTTCTTTGGTCAGCCATTCCGGCTTTTGAGGAAGCGCGTCATAAAGCTCCCGCATTTTGACGATCTGCGCATAGACGCTGCCCGCCCACAGGTGCTTTTCTGCGCGGTTGCCTGCTCCAAGGAAGTATTCGCAGTCTGCCCGCAAACGACCCAAAAGGCGATAGTCCGGGTTGTTTTCCAGCAGAGACTTTTCCTGTTCTGTGAAGAATTTATCTTCTCGGATGAGCTGCGCAATCCGCCGCTGTACTTTCGGCCATGTCAGTTCAACGGTTTCTGGACTTCCGGCGCGGATGATAAAGAGATTGTTGCCCTCCTTGCCGCCGTACTCGTGAGCAAGCCATGCAGCAGTTTCTTTTTCACGTCCATGCTGCTGCATATACCGCACTACAGCGTGTTTGCTTTCGACATTTCCGTTCCATGCACGGAGTGCATCGTCTATATCGTCCTGCGAGAGCGGATGCAGCAGATCATGGAGCCGCGCATAGGTTCCCTCAAAAACCTCCTGATGCAAGCGGCTGCGGAACTCTGGCATATCCGAGAACAACCGGATAAGCTCCATATCTTTTGAACCGAGAATGGCACGGCGCACGGCGGCATTGCACTCGATACCGGCGTTCTCCCGGTCAGAGTGACCGCAGGCGTTGCGATAGGCGGTATCCTCCGAAACCGCCGCCATCACCACTGGTCTGTAATGCTCCAAACGTTCCTGCAACGTAGGCTGGGGTACATCGGCGGCAGGGTCGCGGAACACCCTCGTTCCATCTGCGCCAAATTCCGCTTCATAAGCATTGATGGCGTTTTCTGCCTCATGGTCGATGGACGGGAGCGTATATGCCGTGTGTTCATGGCTGGAATCGCCAATACGCGAAATTGTTATATCATGCTTTTCCCGCAGCTTTTCAACGTATTTCTCCAAATCCTTTGCAGGAAAGCCGCACATGGTAACACGGCCAGCGCCCTCCAAATTGCGGCGCGTCAGCTCAAGGCTGAGATCATCTGCAACTGCCCGCGCATCCTCGCCATACAGCTCGAAGAAGTCCCCAACCTGATACAGCACAATTTCATCGGGGTGCGCCGCCTTTACGTCGTTATAGTCGTTATAAACCGCGTTCCGCATGGCGTCCTGCGCCATTTCCTTGTCATAGGCTGCCTGCTCATCCGGCGTAAGGTAGCGGTTCAACCGAACCAGCTCCGAGATGCGCGAAGCGACCTTGTTCCAATTCATCTGAATGTCTGCACAGCCGTTCTTTTTCAGCACAATGCCTTTGCTGCCGTGATCTTCATAGCTGCCGCTTTCTCTGGATACAGCATGGGTGCGTCCTCCGATGCCGTACTCCTTTTTCAGAAAATCGGCGCTCTCTTTGGGCGTGTGCGGTGTCTGGAAAAATTCATAGATGCGGGTTTTCCCGCCTTCAAAGCCGCTTCCATTTGCAAGAGAAGCCGCAATTTCATCTTCAGTGATAAACCGGCCAGTCTTCGGAACAACCGCCATATCGGAGTGATATTCTTTGCGCGGCAATGACAGATCTTCCAAACGTGTGAGAAGTGCCTGCGACTTGTGGTAATGGAAGCGCAGCAGCGCACGGTTTTCGCGGTAGGCGTCAAGAAATACTCTGTATTCTGCCAGAAGCCTTTCCCGAAACTCCGGATTCAGCAGATCATCCGTCAGGCGTTCCGTTTCCTCCGGGAAATTAGTGCTGTGGATATTGCCTAAGCAGGACAGATACCCCAGCGACTTCGCTTCATCTGAAAAATCATGGTAAAGATTCCAGACTGCAACGGAGATACTCAGCCGCTCATAGCGAGGAGCTTCCGTGACTTCAGGATTGGTGGCAAATGTGCCGCCGTCCAGAAGTTCCTCAACGCGCTCCGCTGCGTCCGTCCAACTGATAACCTGTGCAGAATGGAGAGGCCGTGCAACATCACCCTTTGCAATGTGGATGCCATCGTCGCCATACCATGCGGAAAACCTACCGTTTTCCGTAATCAAGCCGTTGCCGCCGTAGTAGAGATTTTTGAGGAATGCCGCTCGATCCTCTACGGGTTTTTGCTTGGAGAACTCCGCGGCGATTTTCGTGCGTGCTTCATCCGCATTACCGCCCGCGCGCAGGATGTGGTCAATATCATCCCGAGAAATGAACATAGAAAAAGCGGAGAGCATAGAATTAACGCTCTCCGCTGTGTCGATATATGCAATTTGTTCCGCTTCCGTAGGAAACAAGCTCAGTTGGTATGCCTGCGATATCGGAGGTTGCACCGGTTCCGCTTCCGGTTCAAGCGATGTTAATTGTACACCAGCTCGTTCAGAATAATCTCTTCCACCTGCGCCTTGCAACTGTTCATCAGCCCCACCCACTTCATCGGGTCGCTGGCTTTCAGCGCTTCCGTCACGCCCGCCGACTTCATCAACTCTGGCATCATCTGCTCCAGCCTCTGCCGCGCCGTCTCGTCGATCTCCCGCAGGTGCGGGAACAGCGTCTCGGACAGGATCATCTGGTTCCAAAGGATGGGGCGATGCTCCTGAAGGTAGGTCTTCCGCAGCATCCCGTACTTGCCCAAGGGCGTGCTCTCCGGTTCCTCGCTCAGCTTCAGGTCGGGAATCCGGTAATCTCCGTTCTTCGTGTAAGTCAATTCGGTCATGATTCTGGCTCCTTTCGCGCTCATAATTTCGGATGGCAACTTCTATCTGTCTGAGTACCTGCTGGCTGATCTCGCTGACCGCCGTGCCCAGCGCCGCAACCGCAGCCGGGGTGTTGAAGTCGAACACGGGCATGAAATCTTCCGGTTCCAGATAGGCTTCCGGCTCCAGTCCGCACCGGCTCATCAGCATGTAGGTAATGCTGACTTTTGCAGCGTTTCGGAACTGTACCTCGGCGTTGAACTCATCATACCCATCAAGATAGGAATCGTCAATGTTGTAG